>DASYSH010000325.1:0-2758 GCA_036003525.1 Gemmatimonadaceae bacterium
CAAAAGGAACTGCGGATGCTCCGGCACGAGCGTGCCGTCGACATATTTGGCGTTCAGGTGGTGGTAGCCCATCGCGCCATGATGCTCGTGCACGATGCAGTCCTTCACCTCGCGCGGATATCCGGCGGCGACGGCATTGTCGAGCACGTCGAACGACTTGGTCGCGGCGCGCAAACGTGTCACTCCGTCGACGGCCGCGCCGCTGTAGCCGCGCGTGACTGAGCTCACCGAATTCGCCCGGTGTCCGGCGCACGCCGTGATGAACAGCACCAGCAACAGCGAGGTCTTCTTCATCGAGGATCTCCGCGGAAACGATAAAACACGAGGTCGCCGCGCTTTACCGCGAGCAGCCTCCGTTCCGCGGGAGACTTGCCTTCGGCGAGCAACGACGAGAGATCGGCCAGAAACGCCTGGTTGCCAAAAAGGGTATGGCCAAGCGCATCTGCCCGGACGCGGGTAGCGTCTATTGTGTCCATACCCTTGATGACCACCAGTGAGTCACCGCCGAGCCCGAGGCGCCAAACGCCGTTGACGGCGCGTGAGGCGCGGAGCGCGTCGTCGTCGTTCGATGCGTAGAGCGTGACGCGCGTTGCGCGTGTGCCGAGGCGGGGAAGAATCTCGCGGCCGAACACCCGGCGGTCGAGATCGGGCGCCGCGAACACGACCTGGTCGAAGCGCGGGAGCGAATCGATGACGGGCGCGAGGCTAAGCGCCTTCGCAATAGTCTCCGACCCCATCGAGTGTCCGAGCAGCTCGACGTGATCGGGCTGTGCCGCTACGAGCGTGCCGCGCAGCAGCCGCAGCAAATGGAACCCCGCATTGCGAGCGGCCTGTTGATCGCGCACGTAGCTCGTCACGGACGCAGCCGAGGGCCACGAGAAGAGCACGACCGTGCCGTCGAAGTTGAGATCGGCGGCGATCTGCGCGGCGCGAACGGCCGCGTCTTCGAACGAGGTGTTGAAGCCATGCACGAATACGAGAATGTTTCTCGATCGCGTGACCGCGAGATCGGCGGCAATGCGCTGCACGAACCGATTGGAATCTGCAGGAATAACCGACGCGACGAAAAATTCTTTCGACGCGGTAGGTCCCGATGAAAACGCGCTGCTGAGAGAGCTTTGGCGCGGGAGTTCACCGGTGCCGCGCGCACTGTACGGCGGGACATTCACCGTAAGCGCCGCGAATTGCAGCGAATCGGCGTCGTCCGGGCCGTAACGATCGCCTGCACGATCGCTCTGCACGTAGCGGCGCGTCGTCGCGAGAAAAATCGTAATTCGGGCGGCTCCGCTGTCGAGCACCGCGTACGAGCGCGGCGTTGCCGAGCGGGGAAGAGGCGCCGGCGCCGGTGGTGCGGGCGGCGGAGGAGGCGGTGCGCTATGACACGAAATCACGCAGGCGATTGCGGCGAGCGCCGTCGTGAGGCGCGCGTGCGCCCGCGTCATGAATTCGCCGCCATCGCGAGCTGTGATTTCAGCGACTCGAACGGATACTCGCGCGGCGACCATCGGAATGTCTCGGACAATCCGAGCACGACCGCTTCGCGCGCCTCTTCCATCAGCGCGGGCGACGGCGCGAGGCACGCGCTCTCGCCGCGCCGAAGCAGTTCCTGCTCGATGGAGGTCATCGTCACGTTTGCGATTCCGCACGGCACGAGCATGTCGAAGTATGAGAGATCCGTCGTGACGTTGAGCGCGAAACCGTGCCACGTAACCCACTGCCGCGCGTGCACGCCGATCGATGCGATTTTTCTGCCCGATGTCCAGACGCCCGTCTGACCCGCGCTGCGCTCGCCAACAATCTCGAATTCCGCCAGGGCGCGAATCAGTCCGGCCTCGAGCTGCCGGAGATACCAGTGCAGATCTTCCTTATGATGCTGGAGGTCGACAATCGGATAGCCTACGATCTGCCCCGGCCCGTGAAACGTTACGTCGCCCCCGCGGTCGACATCGAACAGTTCGACCCCGCGCGCCGCGAAGGCTTCCGGCGTGAGCAGGACGTGTGCGGCTTTCGTCGACCGGCCTGTCGTCACGACCGCGGGATGCTCGACGAGCAGCAGGAGGTCATCCGCGAGCGACCCGTCGATTCGCGCGCGCGCTGCTGCGCGCTGAATGTCGAGCGCCTCGGCATAGGGAAGCGTGCCGAGCGAGGTCACGAGGAGCGGGCGCGGGGAGTCCACAGGTACTGAAATCTACTCTGGCGGAGGCCGGCTAGCGTTCCCTCTGCGCAGCCATCAGCTGCTCCGCCATGCCGAAGTAGCGCTGGGCGCTGGTGGAATCGCCGAGCTCCTCGTAGGTCATGCCGACCAGTTTCATCAACTCGGGGTCGGATGGGTTGGCATCCAATCCTCTCTTGAACACCTCGAGCGCTTTGTCGAGGCGGTGCATGTTGCCGTACGCGCTGCCGAGATTTTTGTACCCGTTGGAACTGAGCGGATTCGCCTGCAGCGCCTTTTCAAAACACTCTCTCGCCTTTTCGTAATTATTCGCGCCGGAATAGGCTCCGCCGAGATAATTCCACACACTTTCGTCGTTGAGTCCTTTTTCCGTCGCGATTGTGAGGTACTTGATTGCGTCGTCATTCTTGCCGAGGCTGAAATCCGCGCTGCCCAGAACGAAGTACGGCTTCGGGTCGGCGGCCGAGATCCCGATCGCAACGGAGGCGTTGTCGGCCGCGGAGGCGAATTTTCCGTCGTACATGTAAGCGGACGCGAGGTTCAAGCGGTACAGGAACGCCGCCGAATCGATCTTCACAGCCGTTT
>DASYSH010000326.1:0-4832 GCA_036003525.1 Gemmatimonadaceae bacterium
GCGTGATGATGGTTGGAGACGGCACCAACGACGCTCCGGCGCTCAGCGCCGCCACGGTCGGGGTCGCGATCGCGGCGCACGGCGGCGGCATCAGCGCCGAAGCGGCCGGCATCGTGCTGCTCACGGACGACGTCAGTCGCGCGGCGGAGGCGATTGAAATCGGACGGAGTGCCACGCGGATCGCGAAGCAGAGCATCATCGCCGGCCTCGGTCTCAGCGCGGTCGCGATGATCGCCGCATCGCTCGGCTATCTCGCGCCGGTGCAGGGCGCGCTGATTCAGGAGGCGATCGACGTCGCGGTGATCCTCAATGCGCTGCGCGCGAGCGGACTCCCGCTACGGCGCTCCCGCCTTGGCGAGCGCCGCCGTTCCGCCGACGATGGGAATTGAAAAAGCTGAGTGCGCGAGGTCGATCGTCAGCTCGGTTCCGGCCTTTGGCCACAGCGTGAACTCGCGATCACTCGACATGATCATCACCGCCAGCCGCTTCCCCGCCGGAACGAACTCGTCATCGGGCTGAAGATCGAACGTGAGGTCGTAGAATCTCCCCGGAACCAGCGGCTCGCCCGCGCGCCTCGAATCGTAGTTGCCGCCCTTGGTGAGCGACTTGTAGTTCTGGATATCGGCCCAGCCATGCGAAATCACACCCGCGTGACTTTGCGATCCGACGCGCGCAGAATCATACGGGAGCATTACGAGCCATACCGTGAGATTGGCGGCGGGCTTGCTCGAAGAAATTCGCAGCGTCACGCGCGGCGTGCCCGAGACGTGCACCGTGTCCGTGAGGATCGGCGTCGCGTAGAGAAGACGGTGCGCTGAGTTTTGCGCACTCGCGTTGGCGCTGCCGCTCATTGCGACGTCATCAGTGAGACTTTCGGCGCCGTCTTTTGCGGCGCCGTTCGAGAGCGCGCCGATCCCCGCGCCGCCGGCCGTCGGGTGAAGCACGACTGGAACCGACCCGGGAACCGGAAACGATGCGAACGGCGTGGGCGCGACGACCATGCGATTTCCGCGGCCGCCCGCCGGGAGCGTTCCCGCGGCGGCGATCCGCTCCGGCGGAGTCTGCGCCGCCGCATCCTGCACGATCCACACCGGTGGATCTTTCTCGACGCCGTTGTCGACGCCGTACAGGTAGTGGCTGAACCAGCGATTGACCATTTGCGCCGGCGGATTTCCGCCGTGACCGCCCTGATGCAAGTAGAGCGACACCGGCAGGCCCCGTGCTTTCATCTCATCGTAGATGCGCACGCTGTGCTCCGGAACCACGTTGTAATCGTTGAGTCCGTGCGCGAGCAGGACCGCGGCTTTGATGTCCTTCACGAACGGCAGCAGATCGCGCGCATACCAGAAATCGTTCATGTCTCCGGTCGCGCGATCCTGGCCTTTCGGTCCGGCGAAAATTCCGTTCTTCCAAATCGCGTCGCAGTTCGCGCGTCCTTCTGTCGCGCCACTCGCGATGAAATCGTAGAGCACATCGACGTCTTCGCCGAGGTATCCGCCCGGCGAGCGCACCAGGCCGTTGGACCGGTAGTAGTGATAGTAAGACGTGTTCGGGGACACCGGCACGACGACTTCGAGTCCCTTCACGCCGGTCGTCGCGGCCGCGAGCGGCAGTGTGCCTTCGTACGACGTGCCCATCATGCCGACTTTTCCGGTCGACCACGCGGTCGCTTTCACCTCTTCGTTCCCCGTCGCGCTCTTGAATCCCTTCGCGCGGCCGTTGAGCCAGTCGATGACGAACTTCATCGCCGCGCGCTCGGGATAATCACCGACGGTCGGGCAGCCTTGCGACATTCCCGTTCCGCTCGCCTCGGAGTGCACCACGGCGAATCCGCGCGGCACCCATTCGCTGACGAGAGCGTTCGAGATGCGATGGCGATCGGGTTCGTACTCCGGCGCGGCCATTTTTCCGCGCGGCTGGGGCTGATCGCCGAGCTCCTGCTTCACATCCCAGTTCACCTGATTGCGCGCGGTGCCCGCGTAGTAGGGGCTCGATCCGTATACGACCGGAACTTTCAGGCCTTCGGTTTCAGTCTGTGCGGGACGCGTGACGTCGACGTGTACGCGGTCTTTCCTGCCGTCGCGATCGGTGTCGAAGTCCGTCTCGACCCAGAGCTCCTCGCGAATCCATTTCGACGTGTCCTGGAATGCGGGCACAATCTGCGCCGCGCCGTTGACGAAAACGGGCGCGGCTTTCGGAGCGGCCTGCGCGCAAGCTGCGTGCGCGAGGAAAATCGTGAGGGCGCCGGCGCGCGCAAGACTTCTGTTCATCCGAATCAACTCCCAAGGTGAGAACGCTGTTTTCCTTCGGCCGCGAGACCGCGCTGCCGCGTCATGTATCGGTCGTACATCGCCAGGCGTTCATCGGGATTCTCGCCCGCGGTCGCGACCTGCTCCAGATTCGTGAGGTAATCGAGGTTCTGCGTCGTCGCCCGCACTTCGGGGAGATACGCGCGAATCTTCGCATAGAACGCAAAATGTTCGGTGTTCGCTGCATTGAACATCCCGACCGGGATCGCGCCCTGCACGACGAGCGATGCGGCCATGTCCCAGTACGTCGTAACCATGCGATACGGCGCACTCTCGTGACCGGGGCCGAGCCAGGTCGCGAGCACGTCCTTCGCGCTCTGGGGATGGAACTCGAACCCGAACCATCCGCGCGCCGCGCGAAGCCTGGGTTCGGTGCGGAGCTCGTAGAGTTTCAGAATCAATCCGGCCGCATTCGCAGTGTCGCTCATGTGTGGCTCCCGGTAAGCGAAACGATTTCCACGTAGCTCTTCCCATTCTCGATCGTGAGCAGTCCCACCGATGGATCGAGCTTGAACCGTCGCGGGCCCGCGGCGCCGGGATTCACAATGAGCCTGCCGTCGATATACGAGACTTTCTGGACGTGCGTATGTCCATACACAACGACATCCGCGTCGTACGCCTCGGCGAGATTCTCCGGCGTCACCCGGCCGACTTCATGGCCGTGGCTCACGTGCACGCGCACCCCTTCGAACGTTTCGTCGATCGCTTCGACCAGTTCGGGATCCCACGTTGGATCGTTGTTCCCGTACACCGCGCGCACAGGCGCAATTAGCCTGAGCTCCATGAGAACGTCGTCGCCGCAGACATCACCGGCGTGCAGGATGAGATCGACGCCGGAAAGCGCGCCGTGGACCTCGGGCCGAACGAGTCCGTGCGTATCGCTGATGAGTCCGATCAGCATCGGGAAGCCAACGCTATGACTCTCCCCAGCGAGGCGCGAGCGTGTTCTCGACACCTAGATGATCGAGAACGCGTGCCACGACGAAATCCACGAGCTCCGCTATGCTCGAAGGCTTGTTGTAGAATCCCGGAGACGCTGGAAGAATCACAGCGCCGGCGCGGGTGAGGCGCAGCATGTTTTCGAGATGAATCGCGCTCAGCGGCGTCTCGCGTGGAACGAGCACGAGCGGACGGCGTTCCTTGAGCGTGACATCGGCGGCGCGCTCGACCAGCGAGCGCGATGTGCCCGCCGCGATCGACGCGAGCGTTCCCATCGAGCACGGGCAGATCACCATGCCGCCGCTCTTTGCGGAGCCCGATGCGGGACCGGCACCCCGGTCGGCATCATCAAAAATTCTTACATGTGCATCCCACGCGGCCGCCCCGATCGCGCCGCGCAGGCCGTCGACATCACCGATGTCCGTTTCCGTTTTCAGCAGACGCAGCCCGTGCGATGACACGATCAGCGACACGTCCCGCTTCAGCGCGACGAGCTGCTGGAGAAGGCGCACCCCATACGGCGCCCCGGATGCGCCGGTGAACGCCATCACGATCGGCGGACGCTTTGTGACGCTCATGGCTTCCACAGCCGCTGCGCGAGAACGAACGCAAAGAATGTGGCAGACAAGGCCATGTTCACGGTGAAGAACGCCTTGTCCACCTTCGACACGTCGTCAGCGTGGACGAGCGAGTGCTCAAACACGAGCAGCGCCGCGGCGACAGCGAGGCCGATGTCATATAGCAGTCCTTCGCCTGCCGCATATCCGACCGCCGCGAGCAGCACGATCGTCATCACGTGCAGCGCGCGCGCGATGATGAGCGATTCTTGCGCGCCGACTTTCGCCGGAAGCGAGTGCAGTCCGTTGGCGCGATCGAAATCGATATCCTGCAGCGCGTAAAGAATGTCGAAGCCGCCGGTCCAGCACATCACAGCCGCGGCCAGCGCGACGAGCATCCACCACGGATCGCTCCAGGCGCCGGTCACCGCGAGATATCCGCCCACGGGCGCGATTCCGAGTCCGAGCCCGAGCACCAAATGCGACCACCGCGTGAATCGTTTTGTGAAGCTGTAGCAGAGCACCCATGCGAGCGCGAACGGCGACAGCATGTAGCAGAGGAAATTCAAATTCCACGCCGCGAACTCGAAGAGGAGCACCGCGGCGATCACGAGGAGTTTCGCCTCTTTGACGCCCATCGTGCCGCTCGGAATTTCACGCATGGCGGTGCGCGGATTCTTCGCGTCGTACACACGATCGACGATCCTGTTGAATCCCATCGCCGCGAATCGCGCTGACGTGAACGCGAGCACGACCCATCCGATCACCGCATACGACACTGGCGCGTGATACGACGCCAGCGTCACGCCGACCAAAGCAAATGGCAGCGCAAACACGGTGTGCGGCAGCTTCACGAAATTCGCATAGCGGACCATCCTCGATCCGCCCGCAATCATCTGACCCTCAGCCATCAAACACTCCTCACCCGTAACTGACCTTCCCCCTCACCCATAACTGATCTTCCCCCTCACCCGTAACTGATCTTCCCCCTCACCCTCACTGATCTTCCCCCTCACCCCTCACCGAT
>DASYSH010000327.1:0-2268 GCA_036003525.1 Gemmatimonadaceae bacterium
CTTACACACACTCATTTTCGGGCAAGTAGAACAAGCCCCGCGTTATCAACAATTTCCACACTCTTTGAAAAAACATAGGGGGTGTAACCCTATCGTTCCCATTTCGGAACCCTCCGAGCGAAACCACGCCGAGCCCGGCCAGCCCCTCGCCGTGATCGCTTCCCAGATACCAGGCCTTTCGTTTAGGTCTTGGCGCGATCGACGCCTTCGTTCCGCGCGCGCTGTCGAAACCGCGGACGCTCTTCGCCATCGCGCGCCGTCCGGACCCCCATCCGTTTTAACTTGCAATAAAAAAGCAATCTGCCCCACACTTGCCGGAAACGCAGTCGCATCGAGCGCCGTTAACTTAGTTATTCCGTCTACACATACCGATCTTCAGGAGACCGATCGATGAAGCCCGAGCTATTCCTCGCCGACCTTAAATTCGCCGCGCGCTCGCTCTGGCGCAGCAAAGGCCTCGCGATCACCGTTATTATCACGCTCGCGCTCGGCATCGGCGCCAACGCCGCCATCTTCAGCGTCGTGCGGGGCGTGCTTCTCCGCCCGCTCAATAATCGCGACGAAGACCGCATCATTTATATTCGCCAATCCGCCAAAGGCATCGGCGTCGATAATGCAAACTTCTCCGTCCCCGAAATCGTCGATATCAAAGCCAACGTCAAGTCCGTCGCTGAATTTGGCGACTTCTCCGTCATCGGCTTCACCATGATCGGTCTCGGCGAGCCACGCGAAGTTCGCGCCGGCGTCGTCGGCGGCACGTATTTCGATGTGATGGGACTTCATCCCGCACTCGGCCGCCTGCTCGATATGCGCGACGACGGCCCGAATGCCGCCGGAGCCGCCGTTCTCACGTATCCATTCTGGAAGAATGCGTTCAACCGCGACCCCGGCGTCATCGGTAAAACCGTTCGCCTCGGCACGCGCTCCGCAACCATTGTCGGTGTGCTCGAACCGACCGTCCCGTATCCAGCCGAAACCGAAATCATCGCCAACGTCGTCACCAGCCCGCATCACCTTTCCGCCACGATGGTGCAGGGCCGCGTCCACCGCATGACCGAACTCTTCGGCAAACTCGCTCCGGGCGCCACGATCGATCAGGCTCGCACCGAACTCAACACCGTTTCCGCGAACATGATTCGCGAGCATCCCGATGCCTATTCGCCTTCCGCCGACACGCGCATCTCCGCGGTTCATCTCAAAGAGCAGATCACTTCGGGTGCAAAGACCGTATTGCTCGTACTGCTCGCTTCGTCGCTGCTGATCTTCGTGATCGCGTGCTCCAACGTTGCGAATCTGATTCTCTCGCGCAGCGTCCGCCGCGAAGGCGAACTCTCGATTCGCGCCGCTCTCGGCGCCAGCCCCGGCGCGCTTCGCCGCACGCTGCTCGCGGAAAGCCTGCTGATGTGCACCGCCGGAGCTTTGCTCGGCGTTATCGTTGCCAGCCCGATGGTTGGAATCCTGGCGCATTACGCTTCGCGCTTCTCAGTCCGTGCGCTCGACCTCACCGTCGATTCCAGCATGTTGTGGGTGGGCGCCATCCTCGCGATCATCGCCGCGATTCTGCTCGCTTTCGTTCCGCGCTTGCCTTCTGCCGAATCCAGCAATGGCCTCGGCTTGGCCAACGGCAGCGTTCGCATCACCGGCAGCACCGGTCGCCGCCTGCGCATCTTCGCTATCACCCAAATCGCCGCGTCGTTCATTCTTCTCGCCGGCGCCAGCATGTTGATCAAAACGTTGCTCTCTCTCCAATCGGTTGACACCGGTTTCGACATGCACCGCACGCTCGCATTCAACGTTCCCGTCATGTCCTACGGAAAGTCGGCCGACGAAATCATCAACTTCTATCGCGAAGTCATGCGCCGCATCGAAGAAATCCCCGGCGTCGATCATGTTTCGCTGGGCACCAGCACACCCTGGCGGGACGCCGGCAGTTTCGGAGCCGGCTTCTCTTTCACCGGCGAAGGAAAAGTCAAAGGCACGAAAGAAGAAGATCCGCGCGCGAATTTCCGTGTCGTCTCACCGGGATATTTCGCGTCGCTCGGCGTTCCGATTCTCGAGGGCCGCGATTTCAACACAGAGGACAAACGCGGCGGCGAACCCGTCGTCATCGTTAGTCAGAGCGTCGCGCAGCGCATGTTCCCGGGCGAAGATCCGATCAATCGCCATTTGATGTATACCGACCCAGTCATGAAATTCGTGTACATCAGCATGGGCCCGCGCCGCATTATCGGCGTCGCCAAAGATGTGGACGACGAGCACGTCGTGCCC
>DASYSH010000328.1:0-19305 GCA_036003525.1 Gemmatimonadaceae bacterium
TACAAGAAGGTGAAAGGGGTGAGATGACGGCAGAAATACACTGTCAAAGCCCAACTCCCACTCGGCAACTGTCAACTCCTGCCACGACCAACCAACGACCATCCACTTTCAACTACCAACAAGGTGCAGTTGCCGTAATTGAAGGTTGACGCTCGGTGGTTGGTGTTTGGTCGTGGTCGGAGTTGAAAGTTGCCCGTTGTCAGTTGGGCTTTGACAGTGTAGTTAGCAGTTGCCTTTCATTTGGGCATCTTCATTTCTTGATCCCCCACCATCTCCGCCAGCTCTACATCCAATCGACTCTTGATCTGCGGCGTCGATGCCAGTCCCCGGTACGCCGACAGCAAAGTGTTGTAGGTGCTGATCGTCTTCTTCCGCAGCGCATCGAACTTCGCCTGATCCCCCGCTTTCTCGGCGGCAACGAGCTGCGGAACAAGCGCCCGCAGCGCCGCGCGCTGAGTCGAAAGCGCCTCGATCGTCCCCGCCGCGCGCGCTTCGTGATCGATCCGGTGTCCTTCGGGGAGCAGCGCGCCGTATGTCTCGCCGAGCGCGATGCCGAACAGACGATCCTCACGGTTCGGATGAGCCGGCGGCTTGAGTCCGACCGCGACGAACGGCAGCGCCGGATTGTCGTGCGCGTACGGCCCGTCGGGATTCGGGATCGTCCAGGTGTGGATCATCGCGATCTGATTTCGCGTCGGCTGGCCGCCGCGATCCTGACAGTCTCCCAGGCCGTCGGATAAAACCTGACCTTCGCCGGGCACATTCCGGCAGAACATGTGCGTATGCCACATCGCCGGCGCGCCAGCGAATGTCGTCGGAGCCGAAGCGGTTCCGCTGATGCGCTTGGTATATGCCACGCCAACCGGAGTGAGCTTCCCGTTCAGCGGGAGGTACATCAAGAACTGCGGATGGTCGTAATCGACGGTGTCTTTCGACATCGCCATCTGCAGGACCCGCTCGATCGACAGCCAATGCTGCCCCTGAAACGGGGTGAGGTCGCGGACGGGACCAAATGCGAGGGGCATGAACCCCTTTTGGGCGAGCGAAATCGAATCGGTGAGCGGCGCGATCGCTTTTTCCGCTCGCGCTACGATCGAATCAGGGCTCTGCTGCTGAAGCGAGAGCGCCAGGAGTACGGGGATGAGACTCGTCATCAGTTAAGGATATATCGTAAGTTCGGCCATGACGACAATCAGTAACCCGCCGCGCCTCCTGAAGGTCCTTGGCGTGGCCTTCGGGCTGGCGATGATCGTGGGCAATACGATCGGCGCCGGAATTCTCAGGTCGCCCGGCGAAGTCGCGGCCGCATTGCCGAGTTCGGCGTGGTTCATCGGCGCCTGGATCGCCGGCGGAGTGTATGCGCTGCTCGGCGCGATGACGATGGCCGAGCTGACCGTGATGATTCCGAAGTCCGGCGGACAGTATGTCTATGCGCGGCGCGCGCTCGGCGAATACCCGGCGTTCGTGATCGGATGGACAGACTGGTTCTCGACATGCGGAGCGGTCGCGGCCGTGTCGATCGGGCTCGGCGAACTTGCGCGCGAAGTCGTGCCGTCGATGGCGGGACAGGAGAGCGTCGTCGCCATCGCGGTGCTCGTCGTCTTCACCGCAATTCACTGGGTGGGAGTGAAATCCGGCGACAGGGTGCAGCAGTTGCTCAGCCTGATGAAGGCCGTGACGCTGCTCGCGGTTGCGGCTGCGTGTTTCGGCAAACCGGCGGCCCCACTCGCCGAGCAGATCCATCCGACACTTCCCACGGGCCTGGCGTTCGTCACCGCGCTCGTCTTCGTCTTCCAGAATGTGCTGTACTCGTACGACGGGTGGAACGGCATCACCTATTTCGGCGGCGAGATGAAGGATCCGGGACGTGAGGTTCCGCGCGCGATGGCATATGGAGTAGTTGCGGTGCTCGTCGTTTATCTCGCGCTCAACGCGGCGTATCTTCACGTTCTGGGCATGGGCGGCCTTGCGGGCGACAAGTTTCCCGCGGCGAGTGCGGCAAATGTCGTATTCGGGAGCATAGGAATGGCGATCGTGCGCGCCGTGATGGCGGTGACGCTGCTCGGGAGTGTCAACGCGATCCTGATGCAGGCCTCGCGCACACCGTATGCGATGAGCGAGGACAACCTGTTGCCCCGTTTTGTGTCGCGCGTGAACAGCGGTGGCACCCCTCACCTTTCGCTTGCAGCGAGCGCCATCCTGACGATCGGCCTGGTGCTGTCGGGGACCTTCCAAACGGTTCTGGCGCTCTCGGCGTTCTTCTATGTGATGCAGTATGCGGTGACTTTTTTGTCGCTGTTCGTGCTGCGTCGCCGCGAGCCCGACGCGCCCAGGGCTTACATGGCTTGGGGATACCCGTGGATCCCGGGTTTGGTACTGTTCGGGGCGCTGGCTTTCATCGTTGGGAATTTCGTCGGTGATCGGGCGAACAGTATTCGCGCGGTAGTCGTGATTGCGGCAAGTTATCCGCTGTACTTGACTGCGAAACGGCTGCTTAGAGGTTAGACGAGTTATGAACTGCTAACTGCGTTTTCAGACTCCAGACACAGGACTTTGGACTGTAGACATGGTCTTGGGTCTAGCGTCTAGAGTCTGGAGTCTGAAAACCCGCCTTGAAAGTATTTGACCCCACTGGAGTCTTTCGATGAAACCTGCACACTTGATCCGCGCCCTGCTGTTCACAGCTGTACTTGTCCCTGCATCCTCGCTCCTCGCCCAAGGCGGCCGCGGCGGCGGACGAGCCGCCGACTCGATCAAGTACGTCTACGCGACCACCCCTCAGCTCGACAAGCTCAAAGCTGAAGCGTCGACGCTGATCGACGCGCAGGCGAAGCAGATCCAGGAAATGGTCGACATGGTGTTCTCGTTCGGCGAACCTGGATTCCAGGAATTCGAGACCGTGAAATACCTCACGGGCATTCTCGAGGCCAACGGATTCAAGGTTCAGCGCAATGTCGCCGGAATTCCCACCGCGTTCGTCGCGACATGGGGTTCGGGCAAGCCGGTCATCTCACTCGGCTCCGACATCGACGACATCCCGCAGGCAAGCAACAAGCCGGGGGTCGGCTGGCACGATCCGCTGGTCGAGGGCGCGCCGGGTCACGGCGAAGGACACAACTCCGGTGAGCCGCTGAACATCGCGGCCGCGATCGCCGTGAAGAAAATCATGGAGCGCGATCACATCCAGGGCACGATCCAGATTTGGGATGGCGTCGCCGAGGAATTGATGTCGGGGAAAGCGTGGCTGGTGCGCGCGGGCGTATTCAAGGATGTGGACGTCACGCTGTTCACGCACGTCGGAAACAGCCTGGCGGTTTCGTACGGTCAGTCGAGCTCGAACGCGCTGATCTCCGCGATCTTCAAGTTCAAGGGACAGGCCGCGCACGCAGCGGGCGCGCCGTGGCGCGGCAAGAGCGCGTGCGACGCCGCGATGCTCATGGGCATGTCGTGGGAATTCCAGCGCGAACACATGGAACTCGCGCAGCGTTCGCACTATGTGATTCCGGATTGCGGTGACCAGCCGAACGTTGTGCCACCGACATCGAGCATCTGGTTCTACTTCCGCAATCTCGACTACGATCGCACGCTGGCGATGTTCGAAGATGCGAAGAAGAAGGCCGCCGCGGCCGCGATGATGACGGGCACACAGCTCGACACGGTGATGATGCTGGGCTCGGGCTGGAGCGGACATTTCAGCCGTCCGATCGCCGAGGATATGTACGCGAACATCAAGCGCGTGGGCATGCCGAAGTGGGACGACAAAGATCAGCTGCTCGCGAAGGGGACGCAGCGGGAACTTGGCGCGCGCGAGACGGGTCTGCTGGAAGGTGATCGCGGATTGCAGCTGAGCGGCGGCGCGATCGAATCGCAGCGCACGGGCGGCGGATCCGACGATATCGGCGACGTGAGCTGGGTGGTGCCGACGATCACGCTGAACTATCCGTCGAACATTCCGGGGCTGCCGGGCCATCACTGGGCGAACGCGATTTCGATGGCGACGCCGATCGCGCACAAGGGCGTGAGCGCGGGCGCGAAAGTTCAGGCGATGACGATGCTCGACATCCTGCTGCAGCCGCAGCTGGTGAAGGACGCGTGGGATTATTTTACGAACGTCGAGACGAAGGACGTGAAGTACAAGTCGTTCTTCGCGGCGACGGACCAGCCGCCGATTTATCTGAACAAGGAGCGGATGGAGAAGTACCGTCCGTTGATGCAGAAGTTCTACTACGATCCGAAGAAATATCCGACGTATTTGGATCAGCTGGGAATCAAGTATCCGACGGTGCGCAACATTGTGCCCTGAGTGGAGAGTGGGGAGTGGAGAGTTATGAGTCTTAACTACACTGTCAAAGCCCAACTGCCAACCGGCAACTCTCAACTACTGCCACGACCAACTCTGCAACTGCCTACCCTCAACTCTCAACCGAGACCATGGCATTGATTTGAGAGTTGGGGGTTGACGTTTGAACGATTGGTCCTGGCTTGAGTTGACAGTTGCTGATTGGCAGTTGGGCTTTGACAGTGTAGTTGCAGTTAAGAAGTTTGTTTGCAGTTTGTCGCAGTTCGTGGTAGACGATCAATCCCGTTCAGCGAGTATGAAAGTGTCCCCTACGAACGTGAAGGACCCGCGCTACTACCATAAGGTCGTAGACTGCCAATGGGCCTGTCCGGCGCACACGAATGTGCCGGAGTATCTGCGGCTCATCGCGCAGGGCCAGTATACGGACTCGTACATGCTCAACCGCGAATCGAATGTCTTTCCGGGAATTCTCGGGCGGACGTGCGATCGTCCGTGTGAGCCGGCGTGCCGGCGCGGGCGCGTGGACGGGAAGCCGGTCGCGATTTGCAGATTGAAGCGTGTTGCATCGGATCTTCGCGATGACGTGACCGACCGGCTGCCGAAAGCCGGCGCGAAGAACGGGAAGCGCGTCGCACTGATCGGCGCCGGCCCGGCCTCGCTCACGGTGGCGAACGATTTAGTACCACTTGGATACGAAGTCGTGATGTTCGAGAAGTACAAGCAGGCCGGCGGGCTGATGCGGTTCAATATTCCCGCGTTCCGCCTGCCGGCTTCGGTGCTCGACGAAGAAACCGACAACATCATCAAGATGGGCGTCGACGTTCGCTACGGAACGAACATCTCGAGCCTCAAATCGCTGCTCGACGAAAAGTTCGACGCGGTTTTTGTGGGCAGCGGCGCACCGAAGGGAAAGGAGCTGGAGATTCCGGGCCGCCGCGAGGGCAACTCCAAAGATGTGATCCACATCGGCATCGAATGGCTCGGCTCCGTGCACTTCGGTCACATCGAGAGCATCGGCAAGCGCGTGCTGATCATCGGTGTCGGCAATACGGCGATGGACTGCTGCCGCACGTCGAAGCGCCTCGGCGCGACGGACGTAAAAGTCATCGCGCGCCGCTCGCGCCCCTATTTCAAGGCGTCGCCGTGGGAGCTCGAGGACGCAGAGGAAGAGCAGGTCGAGATCGTCGAGAACCACGCGCCAAAAACCTTCATCTACGAGAACGGCAAGCTCGTCGGCATGGAGTTCGAGCAGCTCGAGTGGAGCGAGGAAGGCGGCAAGCAGAAGAGCAAAGTCACCGGAACCGTGATGATTCCGTGCGACGCGGTGATCCTCGCGATCGGCCAGGACAACGCGTTCCCGTGGATCGAGCGCGACATCGGGATCGAGTTCGACAAATGGGATATGCCCGCTGTCGACAAGACGACGATGGAGAGCACGCGCAAAGGTGTGTTCTTCGGCGGCGATTCAGCATGGGGACCGCAGAACATCATCTGGGCGGTGGAGCATGGACATCAGGCCGCGATTTCGATTCACCAGCATTGTCAGGGTGAGCCGGTCGCGGACCGCCCGCCGCAGGGGATGAATCTCGTCAGCGCGAAAGTCGGCATGAACGGATGGATGTACAGCAACGACTACAATCCGTCGCCGCGCGCGAAGATGACGCACGAAGAACTCGTGAAGCGTTTCTCCGCCGTCAACGTCGAAGTCGAGCTCGGGTTTACGCCCGAGCAAACGGCGCGCGAAGTGCAGCGCTGCCTCAACTGCGACATCGAGACGCACTTCACCGAAAATCTTTGCATCGAGTGCGACGCGTGCGTCGACATCTGTCCGGAGAACTGCATCACGATCGCACCGGCCGGCGATGAGTCCGATCTGCGCACGCGGCTCTCCGCGCCGGCGACGAACATGTCGCAGGACATTTATGTGAGCGATTCGCTTCCGCAGACGAAGCGCGTGATGGTGAAAGACGAGGATCTGTGTCTGCACTGCGGACTGTGCGCGGAGCGCTGTCCGACTGCCGCGTGGGATATGAGGAAGTTTGAGTTGGTGATTCCGTACGCATTCGCTGGGACCGAGGACCGAAGTCCGAGGACCGAAACTGTGAGTGGAGGTGCCCGATGAGCGCGCGCGTAGTTTCGGACTTCGGTCCTCGGTCCTCGGTCGTCAGTTCCATCAATGATTTTGCCTTCAAAATCGGCACCGTAAACGGCACCGGCAGCGCGAGCGCGAACACCATGCTCATGCAATCGATTTTTCGGATGGGAATCCCGGTGACGGGGAAGAACATTTTCCCATCGAACATTCAGGGACTGCCGACGTGGTATGAAATCCGTGTGAGCGCGGACGGATGGAACGCGCGGCCCGGAGAGCTCGATCTTGTGGTCGCGATGAACCCCGAGACGCTCAAGCAGGACATCGCGACGGTTCGCGAGGGCGGCTATCTCATGTACGACTCGAGCTATCCCCTTCCGCCCGAGCTGCACCGCGACGGCATCACCTTCCTTGGTGTGCCCTGCGGCGAGATGTGCGTGCAGTCGTTCGTGCGCGACCGCGATCGCGTACTGCTGCGCAACATCATTTACACCGGTGCGCTTGCGGCGCTCCTCGATTTCGACATGACGGTCGTCGACGGATTGCTGAACGAAAAGTTCGCCAAAAAGAAAGCAGTGCTGGAGTCGAACCACAAAGCCGTGCGGCTTGGGTTCGATTTCGCGAAGAAACATTTCACATGCCCACTTCCCTTCTCGCTCAAGCGGCTCGATAAAACAGCGGATCACATCCTTATAGATGGGAATACGGCGTTCGCACTCGGCGCGGTGTATGCCGGCGCGACGGTCGGTGCATGGTATCCGATCACACCGTCTACGTCGCTGATGGACGCATTCAAGGGATTCTGCGAGCAGTATCGGACGACGCCCGAAGGCGAGAAGAAGTTCATCATCATCCAGGCGGAAGACGAGCTTGCGGCCGCGGGAATGGTGATTGGCGCCAACTGGGCCGGCGCGCGTGCGTTCACGTCCACGGCCGGCCCGGGCATCTCGCTGATGCAGGAGTTCATCGGGCTCGCGTACTACGCCGAAGTGCCATCGGTTTTCGTCGATGTGCAGCGGGTTGGCCCGAGCACCGGCATGCCGACGCGCACGCAGCAGAGTGATTTGTTCTCATGCGCGTACGCATCGCACGGCGATACCAAACACATCTGCATTTATCCGAGCGATCCGAAAGAATGTTTCGACATGGCGCCGATGGCGTTCGATCTGGCCGAGCGTTTCCAGAGCCCCGTGTTCGTGGTGACCGATCTGGATATCGGAATGAACGACTGGATGGTGCCGCGCTTTACATGGAACGATGGATATGTCCCGGATCGTGGGAAGGTGCTGACGGCGCCGGAACTTGAAAAGCTCGCGAAATGGGGCCGCTATCAGGACACCGGCGGTGGCATCCCGTCGCGCACGCTGCCTGGAAGCGGGGGCAAGGGCGCGTTCTTCACTCGCGGATCGGGGCACAACCTGAACGCCGTGTACACCGAGGATTCGCCGGAGTATCAGGCGGTGCTCGATCGCATCGCGCTCAAGTTCAAGACGGCGGCGACGGCGGTTCCGAAGCCGGTGATTGATGGCAGCGGAAGTGATATCGGTATCATCGCGGTCGGCGGCACGAATGGCGCGGTAACGGAAGCGATTGCGCTGCTGCGCGCGCAGGGGATCACGTGCGACCATATGCGCATTCGCGGATTTCCGTTCGGTGAAGAGGTTGAATCGTTCATCAAGAGTCACGAACGGATCTTCGTCGTGGAGCAGAACCGTGACGCTCAGCTGCGCGCGATGATCGCGATCGAGCTTGGCATTCCTCGCGACGAGATGACCGCAGTCCTCGATTATGCCGGCCTGCCGCTTACCGCGAAGTTCGTGGTGGATTCGGTCGTGGGCCAACTGGCTGGAGTTCAATCATGACGAGCATCGTTAAACCTCCTGTAAAACATCCGAGTCTTCAGCAGAACGCGCTCGGCCTCACCAAGCGCGATTACGAAGGCGCGATGAGCACACTGTGCGCCGGGTGCGGGCATGACTCCGTGACGGCGGCGCTCACCACCGCGTTCTGGGAACTGAATATCGCGCCTCATCGCGCGGCAAAGATGAGCGGCATCGGGTGCTCGTCGAAGACGACGGCGTACTTCATGCGCCAATCGCACGGGTTCAACTCGGTGCACGGAAGAATGCCGAGCGTGACGAGCGGCGCGAATGCGGCGAACCGCGATCTGATTTATATCGGCATTTCGGGCGACGGCGATTCGCTCTCGATTGGACTGGGGCAGCTCTGTCACGCGATTCGTCGCAACGTGAACATGCTCTACGTGATCGAGAACAACGGCGTCTACGGACTCACCAAAGGCCAGTTCTCGGCGAGCGCGGATGTCGGCAGCACATCGAAGAAGGGTGAGGCAAACCTGAATCAGCCGATCGATCCATGTCTGCTGGCGATGACACTCGGCGCGACGTTCGTCGCGCGGAGTTTCTCAGGCGACAAGACGCAGCTGATTCCGATCCTCAAGGCGGGGCTGAATCACAACGGGTTCGCGCTGCTCGATATCATTTCGCCGTGCGTGAGCTTCAACGACCACGACGGCAGCACGAAGAGCTACAAGTTCACGCGTGAGCACGAGGTGGAAATCGTGCACGCGGATTTCGTGCCGCTGCGGAAGGAGATTTCCGCGGATTCGGGCGCGGCGGGCGGCGTGACGAGCGTGACGATGCACGATGGCAGCACCGTGCGATTCCGGAAAACAGCGGAGGATTACGATCCGACGAATCGCATCGGCGCGTACTCGCACGTGAAGGGGTGCGCCGAGCGTGGTGAGATCGCGACCGGGATCCTCTATATGGAAGAGGGATCGGGCGGCGAGATGCACGCGCTGAACAAGACGGTGCAGCGGCCGCTGGTTGATATTCCGCAGAGCGATCTGTGCCCGGGGAGTAAGGCGCTGGATGAGCTCATGGAAGAGTTCCGCTAGCGCGTCCGTTTCCTCAGGCGAAGAGCCGCCACCAGCGTGAAGATCACGACGTAGACCACGGGCGTGGTCGGGGTCCACCCTGGCGGGGTCGCGCGATGCAACTGCAGCGTGATGGCAGCGGCGGCGAATATCGTGGCGAGCAGCGACGCGCCGTACAACGAAAAGCGTGGAATGAGTGTGAGCATGGCGCCGGCCATCTCGAGCGCACCAGTCACGAGCGCAAACCAGCGCGGATATCCCCAGCCGACAAAGTAGTCCTGCCAGTGCGTGGCGGGAAAGAACTTTGCCCCACCGGCGAGCGCGACTGCGAGCGCCGGAAGCGCTCCGAGCAGCCAGAGCGCCATGCGGCGCGTCTTGCCGCCGTACGGGATTGGGTTAGTTTCAGTCATGATCCAATGTTAGCTAACGTAATGTCATATTATACTACCTGTCAATGCCGCTTCCGCGCCTGACGCATTTGCAGTTTCTCGTCGTGACCGAACTCGCCCGGAACAGCGCGCCAGGGCGTGTCCTGCGTGAAACGCTCAAAGGGGGCGGCGTGCGCCAGAGCGGACCCGCGTTTTACCAGCTGATGGCGGCGCTGGAAGACGCCGGGTATGTGTCGGGGTGGTATGAGCAGCAGATCGTCGATGCGCAAATCATCCGGGAGCGGCATTACAAAGTTCTCGCGGCGGGCATGCGCGCGATCGATGAATCATTGAGATTTTATCGGGGCGAGTCCGTTCGGCATTCGCGCCGCGGTCCGGCGCATGCGTAGGAGCGATCGAATGCTCGTCGCGTGCGCCCGTGCGCTTCCGCGAGAATTTCGTGAGCGTGTGTTTGAACCGGCGCTCGCCGACATACGGCTCGCCGATGCCGGCGGAAAGCCGCGGCGCTGGGCGCGCGCAGTACTCGTGGTGGAGTGCGCGCGGCTTGGACTGCCGCGCCACATCTGGCAGCACGGGCGCCCAACACGCGCGGCGTTCGCGGTTCTCACCGTCGTGCTGCTCGGACTTCTCGCATCCGCGCGGTTACGCTACGCCGCGGAGTGGAGGGAAGAGATCCGCAGCGAGACCGTCTCCCGATAGGCTTGTTCGGCTATTCGGCGCGCAAAGCCTCGAGCGGATCAACTCCCTTCGCCCGTATCGCGGGTACAAGGCTCGCGACGATCGCGACCGCGATCAGCACGAGGGCAACGCCGCCGAGCACGAACGGATTATTCGGTGCCGTGTCGTATAAGAGCGGCTTCGCGAACTTTCCCGCCCAGAGCGCCACGCCGGTGCCGATCACAACTCCGATCGCGGCGATCGCAACGCTGCTCTTCAGCACGAGCGCGATGATGCTCGAACCCTGCGCACCGAGCGCGATGCGCACGCCGATTTCCTGGGTGCGCTGGCTGAAGGTGTAGGCGATCGTGCCGTAGATCCCGATGCCGGCGACGAGGAGTGCGAGCAGGCCGGCGGCGGTGAACAGCGCGGCGCCGAGGCGCCAGCTGCGGAAGTTGCCGGAGAGCTGTTCGGTAAATGTCTGCGCCCACGGCCGCATTCCGCTTCCCGACATTTGCGTCAGCAACTGCTTGACCTGCGCCGCGACGTCGGCGGCGCGGCCGGGCGCAACGCGAATCTCCATCGCGCCGGGATAGCCGGTTCTGCCGTCGTCGCCTTCCTGTGCGAGCGGAACGTACCACTGCATCGATGGCCGTTCGATCACGCTGTTGAAGTGCGAATTCGAAACAACGCCGACAACGCGGCGGCACGGTTCCGTCGGCAGGCGGACACGGATGCATTTTCCGAGCGCGGACTCACCGGGCCAGATCGCTTTCGCAAAACTGGAATTCACGACGAGCACCTGCTCGGACCCGATGCGATCCTCGGGCGCGAAATCGCGACCCTCGAGGACGTGCATTCCCATCGACGAAAAGAATCCCGGAGAAATGAACGAAACGATGTTGGTCAGATCGCCTGGCGCGCGTAGCGTGTCGCCATTCGGCAGGAAGGTCGTCTCGAATGAGAATGACCAGAGTGGGCGACTCCCCGTGAACGCGATGCGCTCCACACCGGGAAGTTTTTGGATGCGCGCTGCTGCGTCGGCGAACAGCGGACCCGCCTCTTCGGGTTTCCGCCCGGAATCTCTCGTGAAATTTACGCCGGCGAACACGATGCGGTCGGTATCGTAGCCGATGTCGATCGCTTCGACCTGCTTCAGGCTGCGCACGAATAGTCCTGCGCCGGCGAGCAGCACGCACGACATCGCGATCTGCGTGACCAGCAGGCCGCTGCGAACTCTCGATCGATGCGGGGCTCCGTCGCGCGATCCGCCACGCAGTACACCGGTGAGATTCGGACGGCTTGCGTGCAGTGCCGGCGCGAGGCCCGCGGCCAGGCCCGCGACGAGCGCGGTGATTCCGCCGAACAGAATCGCGCGCGCGCCGATTGCAGACGTTCCCCACTCCACGTTCGGCAGCAATGCATGGCGAAGCGCGGTCGCGCACCAGATCGCGACGATGAGCGCAGCGACGCCACCGATCGCGGCGAGCACAACGCTTTCGGTGAGCAGCTGCGTCACCAGTCGCCTTCTGCTGACACCGAGCGCCAGCCGCACACCAATTTCACGGCGGCGCTGAAGTGCGCGCGCGAGCAACAGGTTTGCCACGTTCGCGCACGCAATCAGAAGGATCGCAAACGCGACGACTGCGAGCCGTGTCGCTATTGCTTCTTCACTTTGATTGAAACCGGGCGACAGCATATCGCGAATCGACCCGAATGCGGCGCCGACTGCTTCCGGATGTCTCAAGGGCGTGACCGATCGCAGCGCGTTTCCGGCGATCGCGGGGAAGGTCGCCAGCGACGCGTTGTCGTCCGCGCGCATCAGTGTGCGAATGAAGCCCGTGCCTTTGGACTCGTACCACCGTTCGGTGCCGAGAAACTGGGCGCCACGGACATTCATCGGCGCCCAAATATCCGACGCATCGAGATCTGTTCCGGTGAATCCGGGTGGCGTGACGCCGACAATCGTGAAGTGGAGCGTGCCGATGTCGAATTCCTTGTTGAGCGCATCCTGCTCCGAGCCGTACCTGTTTCGCGCGTATGCGCTCGTGACGATCGCAACCGGTGAACTTCCCCTCGGACCGGTTTCATCGCCGACGAAGTTTCGTCCCACCATCGGCGATACGCCGACCGTTCCGAGATAGTCGCCGAGCACCCACGTCACCGTGCCCACCGGCGCGCCGTCATCCTTGCCGATGTGCATCTTCGTATCGATGCGATACCCAGTGATCTTGTCTTTCGGCGGAACCGCCGCGGCAACCGCGAGATATTCGGGCGGCGACAGCACCGGCCGAATGCGGATGGACTGTGGTGTTTCAGCATACGTGCCGAAGAATCGCCTGACCTTGTCCGGCGAACTGATTCCCGCGGGTCCCTGCAGATACAGCCGGTCGAGAATCGAGAAGAGCGCCGCATTCGCGCCGAGCCCCAGCGCGAGCGTCAGCGTCGCCGAGATCACGAACGTCGGCGACCGCCGCAGCGACCGCAGCACATACCGCAAATCCTGCGTGAACGATTCCCACCATTCGCGTTTGCGCATGACGGTCTCCCTGTGGGTTGCCGCTTCGTCGAGCAATGGCTGCACGTCGTCGATCGATCCGAACTTTCGTTCCGCTTCGCGCCGCGCGTCGTCCGGCGCCATGCCGCCGCCGATCAGCTGCTCGGTGCGCAGTTCGACGTGCAGACGAATCTCGTCGCGCACGTCGCGCTCCGCGTCCTCACGGCGATGGAACGCGAGGCGAAATAGTCTCTTGATGCGCGGGCGGATCATTCGGTACGGAGCGCTTCCATCGGATCGGTGCCGCGTGCGCGCAGCGCAGGCAGCGCGCTCGCAAGCAGCGCGACCGCGAGCATCGCGAGTGCCACTCCGCCCAGAACACTTGAATCGCGCGACGACGTGTTAAACAGCAGTGGTTGGATGAATCGCCCCGCCACGAGTGTCATCGCGAGTCCAATCACAATCCCGAGCAATGCCATTCCCACGCTGCTTTTCAAGACGAGGGACAGGATATTTCCCCCGCTGGCACCGAGTGCGATTCGAACGCCGAGTTCGTGCGTGCGCTGCGCCACCAGATACGACATCACGCTGTACAGCCCGACGGCGGCGACCAGCAGCGCGAGAATCCCCATCAAGCCGAAGACGCTTGCCCCGAGCCGCCACGGACGAACTTGCGGATCCACTTCATCCTGCAGCGTGTTCGCGTCGACGTATACGATCGTCGGATCGAGCTGCTGGAACAGTTTGCGAATTTCCGGAATTGCCGCCTGCGGGTCGTTGCGCGGGCGCACGAGGAGATCGGTGCCTCCCATTCCACGTTCCTGGCCGAAAGGGACGTAATAATGCATCGAGGCTTTCTCATTGAGGCGGAACCGGTGCACATCGGCGGCGACACCAACAACACGCGAGCAGATATTGAGCGAATCTTTCTTCGGTCCCGTGAAGAGACACTGACCGATCGCATCGCCCTTTGGCCAGAGTGTCTTCGCCATCAGTTCGCTTACGACGGTCACCGGCTCGGTTCCCGCGTGGTCCGCGCTCGTAAACGCGCGGCCGTTTAGCACGCGAGTGCCGACGGTCTCGAAGTAGTCGCCCGATGCCGCGCTGACGCTTGCGGCGCCTCCGACTTTCGGAATGCTGTCCCATCCCGGCACGCGCAGAAACTGTTGGTACCCCGAGCGAAACGGCAGCCCGATGGTCATGGCTGCGCGTTCGATTCCCGGCAGTTGGCGTGTTTTGTCGAGCACTTGGGCAAGAACATTCTCCCGTCGCGCGCGCTCGGTCACCTGGCGCGCCGAATCGAGCGAGGAAATCGATGGCCAGCGCGGCGAAACCACGAGAAAACGGGCTGGCTGCATCCCGAGATCGAGGCCGCGAACATTCGTCAGCGAGCGCACAAACAGGCCTGCGCCCACGAGCAGCACGATCGACAGCGCGGCCTGCGCGACGGTGAGCGCCGCTCGAAGGCGTGTGCCGTGCGCGCCGCCTTCGCGTACGCCGCTCTTGAGTGATGACGTCAGATCCGGCCTGCTCGATCTCAGCGCGGGCACCAGACCCGTGATCACTCCCACACCGAGTGCGATCGCCGCGGAGACGACGAGCACGCGCGCGTCGATCGCCGACGACGTCCATTCAACGTTGTTGAGCAGCACCGTGCGCATGAGCGTCGCCGTGACCCACGCGACGGCCAGCCCCGCTGCGCCGCCGAGGGCGGCCAGCATCAAACTTTCGGTCAACAACAGTTGCACGAGGCGCCGCCGCGCGGCGCCGAGCGCGAGGCGCACGGCGACTTCACGCCGGCGGCGCACCGCGCGCGCGAGCAGGAGGTTCACGACGTTCGAGCACGCGATCAACAGCACGACGAACGCGACGCCGACGAACCAGCGCGACACGGTGACTTCAGTCGATTCTTTTCCATCCTCGCTGAAAGTGAGCGGCGCGACCAATAGATCGGCCCCGGCATCATCCTTGTCGCCGCCGGTGTACGCGTGGCGGTAGGCGGCCGTGGCGTCTTCAGCGGCTTGCGTCCGCGTCACGCCGGGCTTGAGCCGCGAGACGACCATCAGCCACTGCGCGCTCCATGTATGCGACCAGTCCGGCGTCTGCAACGACACATGCAGGCTCATCGGAACCCACACATCGACCCTGTTCAACTGCGGGCCGGTGAATCCCTTCGGCGCGACGCCGACGACCGCATATGGTATGTCGCGCAGCAGAATTGTCTTTCCGAGAATATTGGGGTCGCCGGCGTATACGCGCTGCCAGAGTCCGTACCCGAGCACCGCGACACGCTCCGCTCCGACGACGTTGTCTTCGTCAGGAGAGAAGAACCTTCCGAGTGCGGGCTTCACGCCGAGAACTGGAAAAAGGTCCGCGGTTGCCTGCCCCTGCTGGATGAGCTGTGCGTCCGTGCCGTGGCCGAGGACCGTTTGGCCGTGCGGCGTTGCGACATACGCAGCAACGCCGTCGAACGAGTGCGTGTTGTTCTTGAGCGTGCTGTACATCACGTATCCGAATGTCGGCGTCGCAAATTCGCCCTGTCCCGGAACGCGCTCGTGCAAATACACACGCATCAGCCGGGATGCGTCTGTGATGTGTTCCGGTCCGCGCAGCAGCATACGGTCCACGACTCCGAACATCGCCGCGTTGGCGCCAATGCCAAGCGCGAGCGTCGCGATCACAAATCCCGCGAACAGCGGCTCGCGCCGCAGTCCGCGCGCGGCGTATCGAATATCCTGTCGCAGTGCATCGAGCCATTCGCGGAGTTGCATCGTGCGCTCCCGTTGATGTGCGTGCTGCTGTAAGTCGCGGCGCGCGTCGTCCATCGAGCCGAATCGCCGGATGGCTTCTTCGCGCGCGCGCTCCGGCGTCAGGCCCTCGCGAACGAGCTGCTCTGTGCGCATGTCGAGGTGCGCGCGGATTTCGTCGTCGACGTTTCGCACGACGATGTCGTCACGCCTCAGCGCGATACGAAAGAATTGTTTGATCCGTGGACGGATCACGCCGACTTCGGAGCCGCGGTGAGAATCGTCGTCACCGTCTCCGAATAGCGCAGCCATTGCGCCGTCTGCGCCTTGAGATGTGCGCGCCCCTGCGGCGTAATCTTATAGTAGCGCGCCTGACGCTGATTCTCGGTCACGCCCCACTCGGCCGCAATCAGCTCGCGCTCCTCCATGCGATAGAGCGCCTGATACACGGCCGAGTCTTCCACCTCGAGCGCGTTTGCGGACCGCTCCTCGAGCCAGCTCGTGATTTCGAAGCCGTGCATCGGCGCCCACTGCAGCGCGCGCAGAACGAGGACGTCGAGCGTTCCCTTCACTACCGGCAGTGATGCCATTCGGTGTTCCTCCAGTGTCTCTATTTAGAGTCTGTAGGAACAAGAAGCGTTTACTTCAGTCCGATCGCAAGGCCACCACCGGGTCGACGTGGGCCGCGCGGCGGGCTGGCAGCCAGCTCGCGAGCGCCGCGACGGCGAGCAGGATCGCGCCGACTCCCGCGAACGTCAGCGGATCCGTGGCTTTCACTCCGTACAGAACGCCGGACATGAGCCGGGTGAGCATGAGTGCGCCGCCGAGGCCGATTGCGAGGCCCGCGGCGGTGAGCGCGAGTCCTCGGCCCACGAACATCCAGAGAACGGACGATGCCGGCGCGCCGAGCGCGATGCGGACGCCGATCTCGCGCTGTCGTTCATTCACGAGATACGCGAGGACGCCGTAAATGCCGAGCGCGCCTAGGATCAGACCGAGCGCACCGAAACTGCCCAGCAGAACGGTGAGCAGGCGCGGACGGGCCATAGACCCGCTGACGACGTCGTCGAACGTTTCTATTGAAGTAATCGGCTGCTCCTTGTCGACCGACCAGATCGCCTCGCGAAGTTTGCGCGCCATCGCGAGCGGTTCGCCCGCCGTGCGCGCGACGAGCGCGACCTTCACCCGGCCGTTGTACATGTTGTTCTCGTAGATCGTCTCGCGCGCGGCTTCGTCCATTGCCGTTTGGCGAATGTCACCGACCACGCCGATGATCTGCGCCGGCGCGCCCTTGCCCGCAATCGCTGTTGGAGCCATTTCGATCGATCTCCCGACGGCGTTTTGTCCCGGGAACCAGCGCTTTGCGAACGCCTCGTTCACGAGAATCAGATTGGGGCCGCCGGCACGATCGGTCGCTGCGAACTCGCGGCCTCCAATGATGCGCGCCCCGATTGTTTGGAAGTAGCCGTCGCTCACGTGCATCGTGCGCGCGGTCGGCGGATCCTCTCCCGCTTTCACGACGTATCCGGGCGGACCGAAACTGTCGCGCTCGCCATTTCCGCGGAACGGCGCGTCCTTTGTGGCGCCGACGGAATTCACACCGGGCACGGCCCGCAGGCGATCGATCACGGCGTGATAGTACTGCTGCCAGTCTTTGGGACGGCGCGTGGTGCTGATCGTGAAGTTCACCGCGATCAGATGGTCTGGACGAAAACCGGGATCGACTTTCATGAGCTCCATGAAACTGCGCGTCATGAGTCCGGCGCCCACAACCAGCACGACCGCGAGCGCGACCTCTGCGATCACGAGCGCGCTGCGCAGCCGGCGTGCGCCACCCGCGACGCCGCGTCCCGCTTCGCGCAGCGTTCCCTGCAACGCGCCGCGTGACGCCTGAATCGCGGGGACGACGCCGAACAGCAATCCGGTGACGAGCGAGAGCGCGAGCGCGAAAAGGAGTACGGCGCCATCGATATGCACATCACTTCCGCGCGGCAGTTGTCCGGCGCTGAGCGCCAGCAGCGCACCGACCCCTGCGCGCGCAACGACGATTCCCGCGACTCCACCGGCAAGCGCGAGCACGATGCTTTCGGTGAGCAGTTGCCTGATGATTCGGCCGCGACCGGCGCCGAGCGCAGCGCGCACTGCGATCTCGCGTTCGCGAACGCTCGAGCGCGCCAGCAACAGGCTCGCGACATTCACGCAGCCCATCACGAGTACGAACGCGACTGCGCCGAGCAGCACGAGCAGCGCGGTGCGAACATTGCCCGTGATGTCATCGCGAAGCGGAACGACGGTCGTCTCGCCCCATGCGGCGTCCACCGGATACTGCGCGGCCAGCCGCGCGGCGATCGTGTTGAGCTCGGCGTTCGCGGCGGCGACGCTCATCCCCGGCCGCATGCGCGCAACGGCGTCGAGGATTCGCACGGGGCGAATGCGCGGGATCATATCATCGGTGATGGTGGAGTACGGGAGATACACGTCGACACGCTCTGACGGATATTCGAACCCGCGCGGCATTACGCCGATCACCTGATACGGCGCATCGGCGAGCGTGATGTGCGTACCGATCACCGACCGCGACGAACCGTACTGACGCTGCCAGAATCCATACGAGAGCACGACGACTTTGTCGTTGCCGCCGCGCACGAGTTCATCCTCGCGCGGCAGGCGCCCCTCGGTCGCGCCGACTGCAAGCGTCGTGAAAAATCCCGGCGTGACGTAGACAGCGGAGAGACGCTGCGGATCACCGTCACCGGTGAGGTCGATGCCGCTTTGTCCGTCGGAGTACCAGAATCCGCCGATATCGGTCAGGGCGGTGCGCTGCGCGCGCCAATCGTCGAGATCGAGCGGTGAGACCGATGCGTGGAGATTTCCCGCCGTGCGATTCGCGGAATAGACCTTGAGCAGCTGCTCGGCGTGCGGGAATGGCAGCTGCCGGAGGAGCACGCCGTTGACGACGGAGAAGATCGCGGCGTTCGCGCCGATTCCGAGCGCGAGCGTGACGATTGCGGTGATCGTGAACGCGGGCGACGATTTGAGTTTGCGCAGCGCGTAGGTGAGATCCTGACGGAGTTCTCCGAAATAATCTTTGCGGCGGGTGTGCGATTCGGTGCCGCGGTCGAGATCGGTGATGTAACGGCGCGCGTCGTCGACGTCGCCGAACTCGCGAAGCGCCGCGGCGCGCGCAGCGTCCGGAGCGGCGCCGGCGGCCTCGAGTTCGCGGGTGCGCTCTTCTATATGAAAGCGGAGCTCGTCGTCGACGTCGGCGCGGATATCGCGTGCGGTGCGCCACGGGAACTTGAACAGGCGCCGTTTCATACGCCGGGCTCCAGGACTGCGAACACCGCGGCGGCGTAGCGGCGCCAGGTGGACTCTTCGGTCTTCAGCTGCTGCCGTCCGCGCGGCGTCAGTTTGTAGTAGCGCGCGCGACGGTTGTTCTCGGATATGCCCCACTCAGCGGTCACGCATTCGGCGCGCTCGAGCCGGTGGAGCGATTTGTAGAGCGGCGCGTCTTCGATCTCGATGGTGCCGTTGGTGCGCTCGCGAATCCACCGGGTCACGGCGTATCCGTGCATCGGCCCCCAGGCGAGGGTGCGGAGGATGAGGACGTCGAGCGTCCCCTGCATCAGGTCGAGCGGTTTGGCTGTCATTTTGGTCTCCCCTTACCAAGTACTGTAAAGGGTTGGACCCGGCGCAGTCCGAAAGCGTTGCAATTGGACCGAAG
>DASYSH010000329.1:0-2959 GCA_036003525.1 Gemmatimonadaceae bacterium
CGAATCGCAATGGCTGCGGCGTTTCGAATCGATGGAAGGACAGGCCAATCATCTCGCGAGCTGGGAACTCGTCGGCGACTGGACACTGGGCGGCGCGTATCTCGACCGGCTGCTCACTGCGGACGCGGACCGGCTGACCGATGTCGCGCGTCGCTGGCTCTCGCCGGAGCGCGCCGCGCTCGTGACCTACCGGCCGTCCGCGGCGCCGCAGATTGCCGCGGACACGGCGGACATGCGCGACGCGCTGGACCACGAGCGGCCTGCGGCGCTCGAGCCGCTCATTCACTCGCCGCCGCCCGCGGCGGTGCACGGTTCGCGCGGCTGGATTTTCGATCGTGAGGAAGCGGGCGTGCGCGTTTTCCGCACGGCCTCCGGCGTTCCGGTGCTCGTCCACCGGCGTCCCGGTCCGGTGGCGCACCTCGGATGGTTCGTGGCCGGCGGTTCGGTGCACGAGCCGCCGGATGAGACCGGACTCACCTCGTTGATGACGCGCGCGTCGCTGAAGGGAACGACGCGGCGCAATGCGAAGCGCATTGCCGAAGACTCGGAATTTCTTGGCGGCGTTCTTTCCGCTGCGGCGTCCGCCGATGGATTCCAGTGGACGATCTCCGTTCCGCGCCGCCGGCTCGATGACGCGGCGGAGCTGCTCGCCGACATCGTTCAGCGCCCATCGTTCCCGGATGACGCGGTGGAGTCGGAGCGGTCCGTCGCGCTCGCGAACCTCGCGGCGCTCCGCGACGACATGTACCGATGGCCGATGCGTCTCGCGACGCAGGCCGCGTGGCATGCGCATCCGTACGGCCGCTCGGTGCTGGGGACCGAACAATCACTCGCCGCGATGAACGCGGCCGCGCTGCGACGCTGGCACGCGAAGGTCGCGATCGAAGCGCCGGGAGTGATCGTGTGCGTCGGCGATATCGATCCGGACGAAGGCGCGTCGCTGGCCGTGCGTTTCTTCAGCGGGTTGCGCGCTGCCGTCGATGCGCCGGCTTCGGCGCCGGTGTGGCCGGAAGGCATCATCAAGAGCGAGGACAAGCGCGACAAAGCCCAAAGCGCGCTCGCGATGTTGTTCCCCGGCCCGGCGCGCGACGACGACGCGCGCTTCACGGCGGGAATGATCGCGGGCGTCGCGAGCGGACTGGGCGGCCGGTTTTTTGACGAGCTGCGCGATCGCCAGTCGCTCGCGTATACGGTGATGGCCGCTCCGCTCGTCCGCCGGCGCGCGGGCGCGTTCAGCGCCTACATCGCAATGTCGCCCGAGAAAGAAGACGCGGCGCGCGCGGGTCTGCTGCGCGAGTTCGCGCGTCTGCGCGAATCACCGGTCACCGAACGCGAACTCGCCCAGGCGAAAACGTACGCCCTCGGCATCCACGCGATCCGCCGCGAGAGCGCCGGAGCAGCGATGGGCGATATCGCCGATGCGTGGCTCTTCGGGAACTCACTCTCCGAGCTGACCGAATACGAATCCCGCGTGAAAGCGGTCTCCGCGGGGCAAATGCTGCAGCTGGCGCGCATTCACTTCGACCACGAGCGAAGAATCGAAGGAATCGTGCGAGCCGCCCGTTAGCGGCTCTTCGCGGGGAGGTAGCCGAGCGCGCGGTTGAGCCAGCGGCACATCGGAACGAGCAGCGCGAAATCCTTCATCGTTCTGTCCACGAGTTTCGGCGAAAGCATCTCGGCGTCCGTGCAGCTCCGGTGCATCGTGAACGAATTGTACCTGAGCCATTTCTCCGCCGGATCTCCTTCGTCGAATCCGCGCGGCAGCCGCTTGAGCATGATGCCGGGTTCGTCGTCCACCAGACCGCCGAACCGCTTCAGCACGGCCGGCGCGGTCACGGCGCGTTTCCATCCGGCGAGATCGTCGCGGAAATGCTCGCGCACTTTCGCGAGTGAAGGCCGCGGCGGCATCCAGAGCCCCGCGGCGATGAGCGACGCATTGGGTTCGAGGTGCACATAGAACCCCGCGCCGCCATCGATCTCCTTGCCGACGCCGCGTCCCGGCGCGCGATGGTAAATCCAGAGTGCGGCGTGCGATTTGTACGGTGACTTGTCTTTCGAAAACCGTACGTCGCGATAGATCCGGAACATCGACCGCTTGGGATCTCCGACGTACTCCGGCGCGAGCGCGGCGAAGCGCACGTCGAGTTCCTCGATCAGCGCCTTGAACGGATCGGAAACATCGCGCACGAACTCTTCGCGATGCTCCTCGAACCATTCGCGGCGATTGTTCTTTTTCAGCGCGCGCAGAAACGCGAGCGACTCGGAGCGGAACCCTCGAAACGAATGCATAATGTTGTTGTAGTGTTGGTCTTCGGTCTTCGGTCTTCGGTCGTCGGTCTTCGATCTTCACCCTCTATCGTGCCGCCCGCTCCGCGATTCTTTCGCCCCGAGTTTTCGCGTGAACACATCGACGGCCTTTTGCGGATCGCGCCCGGCGGGAACGAGCAGGTCGAGCAATAAAATTTCGCGCGCCGGCATCGTGTGCACCGTCACGTGTCCGAGGTCGAGCAGCAGGAGTACGGCGAACCCGTCTCGCGGAAGCGCGCGAACAGTCGGCGGCTCGGCGGTCGACAGACCTGCGGCCCCCGCCGCCGACAGCAGCAAACCCGAGAGCGCCGCGCCGTCACGCAGAATCGGCGACGCTACGTCGCGAAAATCCGCCGTGCGGTGCACGAGCGGCGGTGCGCCGTGCGCTTCTATCGGCATCTTGCAGGCACGAAATTAATTTCCCGGCGGCGGCGCGGCACCGGCGGGCCTGCGCGGCGGCTGCTGAAATGGACGGGTAAGCGACCGAGCGCCGTTCGCGCCAACCGATCGCACCGCGGCGACCGCGTCATCGAGTTCTTCGTCGAGCAGGAACGACGTGCCGTTCACCGGAATTACGCGAACATACGTCGGCTGCGTAGTGGAGCGCACGAGCACCTCATACGACGCCGCGCCCGCGACGGGCTTCCACGTG
>DASYSH010000330.1:0-9268 GCA_036003525.1 Gemmatimonadaceae bacterium
TGCTGTTCACGATCACCGCGTTCGTCGGCGATCCCGCGAAGGTCGTCGACATGTATCGCGCGCCGGATCTGCACGCGGCGCTGTTTTTCGCGTTCTTCATGCTCACCGATCCGCCGACGTCACCCCCGAAAGAGCGAGACCAGCTCGTCTACGGCGCGATCACGGCTGCCGTGAGCTACGCGGTATTCGAGCTGATCGGTGCTGCGTACTTTTTATTGGCGGGGCTGCTGGTTGCGAATATTTGGGAAGCGGCCAGGCGAAGGAAGCGTTGAAACCGCGCTCACTCGCCCGGGTGGTACACCCTCTCCGTATGCTTCGCGAGATAGTTCTTGTAGAAATACACTTCGCGCAAATTCCCCGTCGCGTAGTTCATTGCGCCATCGTTGAAATGCTTCGACGACGGATTGCCGCTCTCGCCGCCGGCTGATACCGCCCGGGCACGAACGCTGTCGCCAAACTCCACCACGGCGACGAAGGAGTTCCCCGATGTGCCGTACCACTTCTTGGTGCCCGGATACGCTTTCGCGCCGAACGACGCGAGCGAACCCCACCGCGCCGATGCGAACTCCACCGGAATGCTCGGCTTCGAATCGTCGAACGTCTGCACGATTTCCGCGTCGTTCCGCTGGAACCGGTTGATGTCGCCGAACGGCGTCTGCCATTTGCCGAAATCGGCGGCGAGCTTGTCGCTTGCCGCGGACAGCGACTGCAGCATCGCGTCACCCGCGGAAGGCGTGTTCATGAGATAGAGTTCGACGCCCTGCCCCGCGCGACGCGCGTCCGCGCCGACGCGGCGCGAAATGTCCTCGCCCCAGAACACGGCGAGCGAGGTCGGCACGGAGCTCACGCCCCAGCGATAGTCCCACGCGCGCAACGTCTTGATCTGTTCGGCGAGTTTCGCCTTGAGCGGGTTCGACGCCGGCGCGTCATCGTATGCCTTGAGGAGCGGCGGGATCATCCGCTCGAACGACGGCAGATAGCTATCGTACGCCGCGCCGATCAGGCCGGGGAGCGTGAAGTCTTTCTTTCCCGGCAGCAGTTTAAGCGCATGCCATCCGCGCGGCGCCTCCTCGCGGCCGTTCTCCACGTACGCCGGGAAGTCGGACGGTTTCTGGCTGCTCTCGCCCGCCGCGCTCCATGGCCAATTGTTCGAATTGTAGATGAATCCGCTCGCAGGATTCCTAAGCAGCGGACTGTCCTTCACTGACATCAGCCCCTTCCACTCGGTGGCCGGATCGCTGCCGTCCACCGGCTTCGTCCAGTCGAACTTCGGATCGCGCACGGGGATGAAGTTGCCGTGGAAATACGCGATGTCGCCGTCTTTGTCCGCGAAGATGGTGTTGTTCGACGAATTCGTGTGCAGCTCCATCGTCTGCTCGAACGACTTGTAGTCCGTCGCCTTCGTGCGCGAGTACGACTGGTTGAGCGCCTTCGCGGGTTCCTGCATGATCTTGATGCTGACCCATTTTCCGTCGTCGACTTTGCGGACGATCGGACCGTGGCTGCTGTAGTAGACCGTGAAGTCCTTCTTCGCCATCGCGCCGCTCGCGGTCCGGTACGGAATTGAAATCGCGACTGCGGTCAGCGGCTTTTCGCCGCTGCCGTACTTCATCACATACCCGTCGCCCTTCTTCGACACGGCCTCGACGTAGTTCGTGAGATCGTTCACGCCGCTCGTCGTGTGCATCCAGCCCGCGTGATCGTTGAATCCCTGATAGAGGAAGAACTGGCCCCACGTCGCCGCACCGTATGCGTTCAAACCCTCGTCGCTCGTCATCTGCAATTCGGAGCGGAAGAAAAACGATGTGTGCGGATTGATGAGCAGCAGCGCATGATGACCGGTCGTGTTCGATGGCGCGATCGCGATTCCGTTCGAGCCCTGCGGTTCCTCGTAGAACTTCTCCTCCGTCTCGCCGGGCTGCGCGACGGGCGCGGCCGCGCCCGGATACATCGCCGCGAGCTGCTGCAGATTCACCTTCTCGATGTCGCCGCCGATCGATCCTTCGCTGAATGTCAGCGCCATCCATGGCTCGAACTTCGTGATCACGCGCGGCTTCACCTGCGGATGCTTGTACAGGTAGTAGTTCAGTCCGTCCGCCCAGGCGACGCACAACTTCTGCAGCCACGGCGGCGAACCGGCGTACTGCTTCTTGATCGAATCCGGGTTGATGAAGAGCTTCATGCGCAGATCCTTGTAGATCTGGCTCTCGCCCTCAGCCTCGGCGAGCCGCCCCATCGAGTTGATGAAATTCGTCTCGACCCGGTTGAAATCATCCTCGGCCTGCGCGTACACCATCCCGAACACCGCATCGGCATCCGTATGTCCGTAGACATGCGCGATCCCCCAATCGTCGCGCGTGATGGTGATTCCCTTTGCCTGTTTCTCCCAGGCAGCGACGGAAGCCGGAGCCTGCGCCGAAGCGGTCGAAGCAATCGCAATGGCCAGGAGGCCGATGAGTTTTTTCATATTCGCACCATCAAATAAGAGTTTTTATCTCGCAGCCGTACGCTCACGGCTATCGGCTCACAGCGGCCGTTGCCTTACATCTTTTGTTTTATCGACAACGTCCGCACGAGTTGATCCAAAAACGCCAAGCCATCGTAGTACGACTTCACCCGAATCTTTTCATCTCTGCCGTGCATATTCCGCTCTTCCCCTTCATAAAACAGTCCGCTCACCCCAAACGTTGGAATTCCGACCTCTCGCAGGTATTTCCCGTCCGTCGCGCCCGTGCTCATTTGCGGGACGACCGGGATATCTCCCCACATCTTTTTCGTGATCGTCGTGACCGCGTTCAGGAAGTCCGCCGGCACCGCGCTCGGCGGGGCGCCGACGACGCCCGTCAGGCGGGATCCGCCCTGCATCGTGATGTGCACGCCGGTATCTCCCACCACGCGCTCCAGCGTCGCCTTCACGTATTCGTAGGTGGATGTCGGCTCGACTCGGCAGTTCACCGTCGCAGTCGCCGTCTGCGGCAGCGCATTGTTCGCGTGCCCGCCGGCAAGGCGCGTCGCGACGCACGTCGTGCGCAGCACGGAATGCACGAACGAATCCTTCGCGAGGATCGCGTTCGCCGTCGCGTCCTGCGGATTCTTGACGACCGCCATCTCCGCCGCCGCGAATTCCTTGTTCGGCTGCGCCTTGGACGATTGTGTCAGGTACGCCGTCGTGACTGGATTGAGCACGACCGGGAAATCGAATTCGCTGATTTTCAGCAGCGCTTTCGAAAGTTCGTAGATCGCATTGTCCGGCCGCGGCATGCTCGAATGGCCGCCGCTGTTCAGCGCGGTGAACGTGAAGTTCACCGACACCTTCTCCGCCGCCATCACGGCGTTCGTCACCGGCTTGCCGTTCACGAGCGCGCCGTCTCCCCCTTCGTTGATTGCGTATTCGGCGTCTATGAGATCTTTGTGTTCGGTTGCGAGCCAGCGCGCGCCGTTCGAGCCGCCTCCTTCTTCGTCGGCGGTGAGCGCCATGATGATGTCGCGATCGGGCACCACGCCCTCCTGCTTCATCCATAGAAGGTTCGCCGCGAAGATCGACGCCATGGATTTGTCATCGGACGTTCCGCGGCCGAGGAAGAATCCGTTCTCTTCGTTGAGAATGAACGGGTCGCGCGGCCAGTCTGCGCGAAGCGCGGCGACGACATCCAAATGGGCCAGAAGCAGAATCGGCTTCGGCGCGTTCGCTCCTCCGCGGCCATGGTAGCGAACGACGAGATTCCCTTTCGTCGGCGCGGTCGGTGGAATCAGGACATGCACGTCGGCATCGGGAAAACCCGCGGCTTTAAACCGCGCGGCCAGAGCTTCGACCGCCTTGGTGACGGAGCCGACGGAATCGACCGTGTTGATCTCGATCAGTTGCTTGTAGATCTCCCGCGCGAGTTTCTCGTGCGGTGTCGACTGGGCGGCGCACGGCACCGCGGCAAGGAGAGCGAGCATCGCGAAAACAGACTGACGGCGCATGGGATACCTTGGTGGGGGATTCAGTCTTAAACATACTTCCTGAATGGCCATGTCCGCATCGACACCCGAAGATGCACTGAATCCCGGCGACATCAGTCATCTCGTCATCGCCGGCTGGACGGGCCGCGACGCCGCGCGCGTCGAGGCGCACGTGAAAGAACTCGAAGCCGAGGGAATTCCGCGCCCGCCGCGCGTCCCGATGTTCTACGAACTGTCCGCGTCACTGCTCACGCACGACGACGCGATAACCGTGGTCGGCGGCAGCACGAGCGGAGAGATCGAATGTCTTCTCGTCTCGCGCGCCGATGGCCTATGGGTCGGCCTGGCGTCTGACCACACGGATCGTGCGCTCGAGCGCACCAGCGTCGCGAAATCGAAACAGGTGTGCCAGAAGCCCGTCGCGAAGGCGCTGTGGAGGTTCACGGATGTCGCACCACATTGGGATCAGCTCGAGCTGCGATCGTTCATCGACGCCGGTGGCGTCCGGGTTCCGTATCAGTCGGGAACGGCCGCCGCGATGCTTCCGCCGCAGGCGCTCGTAAAAGATCTCATCTCGCGCGGCGGGAGTTACGACACCGGGTCGGCGATGTTCTGCGGCACGCTTGCGACGCTGTCCGCGATCCGCCCGTCGCCGCGGTTCGAGATGGAACTCCACGATCCGGTGCTCGGCCGCACGATACGCCATGAATATCGCGTGCAAGAGCGCGTCGAGCAGCGCTGACTCGGTGAACGCACACCGATCCTCGGTTCTCGGTCGTCGGTCCCGGTTGTCGTGACACCTGCTCTCGACACGCAGCTCCGCGACGCGACAATTCGGAAAGTCTCGTGGCGACTGCTCCCGCTGCTGTTCGTGCTGTTCATCGCCAGCTTTCTCGATCGCACGAACCTCGGCGTCGCATCGCTGCAGATGAACGCCGATCTCGCGCTGAGCGCGACGGCGTACGCACTCGGCGCGGGGGTTTTCTATTTCGGTTACGCGCTGTTCGAGGTGCCGAGCAATTTGATTCTCGCGCGCGTCGGAGCGCGCGTATGGATCGCGCGCATCGCGATCACATGGGGATTCGCCGCGAGCGCGATGATGTTCGTGCGCGGCGAAACGAGCTTCTACGCGCTGCGGTTCCTGCTCGGACTCGCCGAAGCAGGATTTTTTCCGGGCATTGTCTGGTATCTCGGCCGGTGGTTTCCCGAACGTGAACGGGCGCGCGCGATGTCCTGGTTCATGATCGGCATTCCGCTCGCGGGCGTGATCGGCGGACCGATTGGAGGACTGTTGCTGTCCTTGAACGGACAACTGGGCCTCGCGGGATGGAAATGGCTTTTCCTGTTGGAAGGCGTTCCTCCGATCGTGCTTGGCCTGATTGCGCTGCGCTACCTCACGGATTCGCCGGAGAAGGCGGAATGGCTCACGGCCGAAGAGCGCGAGTGGCTCGTCGGCGAAATGCATCGCGAGCGTTCGGCGGGTGCCGGCGCGGAACGCGCCGACGTTCGGCGCTCGCTGACGAGCGGACTGACCTGGTTTATCTCGATCATTTATTTGTTCGCGCTCTCCGCGGAGCTCGGCCCGATCTTCTTCGGACCGATCCTCGTGCGCGACGCGCTGCACCTCGGCGACGCCGGCACCGGGCTCGTGATTGGCGCAATCGGAATTGCCGGCGTTGCCGGAATGATCGCGAACGGCGCGCATTCGGATCGCACCGGTGAACGGCGATTGCACAGTGTCATTCCGCTCATAGTCGTCGCAGTTGGATTTGCAATGATCGCCGGTGGTTCGCCCGCTCTGGTGATCGCCGGGCTCGTGACCGTCGCGATCGGCATCAACGCGTTCCTTCCCGCGTTCTGGTGCATCCCGTCGGCGATGTTCACCGGAACTGCAGCGGCTGCGGCGATCGCGCTGATCAATTCGATCGGAAATCTTGGCGGCTATCTCGGACCAACGCTGCTCGGCAAAGCAAAGGACGCGACCGGATCGTACACCGCCGGAATGCTCGCGCTCGGCGCGCTCGCGCTCGCCGCGGCGGCGATGCTGCTATGGCCGCGTAAACTTTCGCCGCGCGATTAGCGCGGGGTCCATGCACTCGTTCGCGTGCGCGTGGACGAACGCCGATGGTGGATTGTGCGCGGTCGCGCGGTCGAGCGCTTTGTGGCACTCGGCGATGACTTGGTTCACGTTCGAGTAATAGTTGGCGAGCAGCCAATGAAAGTAGGGGTCGTTTTCGTTCCCTTTCATTTCTGTTGCAGTCAGCAGATTGTGCTCAATGGCTCCCCAGTTACGACCTCCCCATGCAGACGGATCCTGAATGTACGCGTACAGCCCGACGTACCCGAGCAAGTAAGGGTAGAACCGTTCCTGCTGCGCGGCAATCGCCTTGTCGCCATCGAGGATTTTCCGTGCACGATCGACGAGCTTGGCGGCTTCTTCGTAGTTTCCCCGTCGCACGTTGATTCGCGCGAGCGCATGCGTGAGCCGGAAATCCCAGAGACTCGCCGGGTGTGTCTTCGGCTCCGGTTCCTTCAGTCCGAGCGCTGATCCGCGCCGATAATAACGTTCGGCCGCGTTATAGTCTCCGGCGTCGAAGCAGATCCGCGCGGCCTCGTTCGACATCTCGCCTTCCTGATAGAACGCGTTCTGGGGCTCCGCCTGTTCGCGCGTCACCCAGTAGTCGATCACCTTCTGTTCGAGCACCGCCGCGCTGACACACTCGCCGGTGAACGCGTATGAGATCGCGAGCGCTCGCTGCGCCGCCGCCTTCGCGGCCGGATCTGGCGCGCCGTCGATCAGCTTCTGAAAGATCGCGCGGGCCCGCGCATAGTCGCCGCCGAGATCGAACTGAATTGCCTGCCGCATGCTGTCGTCTTGCGGCGTCGACGGTCCCCGCTGTGCTGCGAGCGCCACTGGGGCGATTCCGAGCGCGAGAGCGACTTTGGCGAATGCGTGCATGTGGCCTTCCGTCCGTTCAGAAGGAGTAGATCGTCACCGATGTGTCGTCCCACGTCTGCTTTGCGCTTCCCTTCGGAAGCACGTGGACCTTCGCGTGCTCTGCGACGAGAATCTTCGAAAACTTTTTCTCGTGCCACGCTGCGATCACGCGATCGAGCATCTTCGATTCGTACGGCGGGTCGACGAACACGATGTCGTAGCTGTTTTCGCCGAGCTGGCCCGCGAACGGCAGGGCGTCGCGTTTGAACACGCGCGTCTGCTTCAGCATCCGCAGCAGCGCGATGTTCGCCTTGAGCGCATGTAAACTCGACGGTCTCGTCTCCACGAAATCCGCGCTGCGCGCGCCGCGCGACAGCGCCTCGAGTCCGATCGCGCCCGTGCCTGCGAACAGATCGAGCACGCGCGCGCCCTTCAAATCCGCCGCGACCTGATCGAGCATCCACGACCGGACGCCTTCGGCCGTCGGGCGCACACGAAAATCATTCGGTGATGTGAGATCGCGTCCCTTGAACTTGCCACCGACAATTCTCAATTCGCCTTCACAGATACGAGAGGTAGGTGCCAAGCCGCGTGTTCTTGTTCCGCGCTTTGAGCGCGGCATACCACCGGCACGGGAAATACAGAATCACAACGACGATCGCCCAGACGAAATAGAGCAGCGGAAGTCCCCACATATATCCGGCGGGCTGCGGTCCCGGATTGACCGGATGATTTGCGAACAGCCACGGACTCACGGCGCCCGTGCGGATGAGCGATACCGCGACGGCCGCCAGGTGAATCAGCGGGATGTGCAGGATGTAATAGAATAGCGGAACGCGGCCGAATGTCTCGAGTTTCTGCGCGAGCCAGCCATGCGCGCTCTCGACGAAGGGCAGCAGCGTGATCGTGGGTCCGAGCGTCATGAGCAAGAACAGGAAAGACGCCGGGTATTTGCTCGTGTTCAGGAATGCGAGCAGCGGCGGCCACCCCTTCGTGATCTGGTCGTGCCAGTGGCGCGGATCGCCGAAGCCGTCGAGCGCGCGGAGCGCAACGAACAGCGCCGTCGCTCCGACGCCGAGGCGCAGGCAAAACGCGCGACGCCGCGCCGGATCCCACTGCATCACCGGCCCGAACGCGTAACCGGCCGCCATCACGCCGATCCACGGAATGATGACGAACAGCACGAGCATCGGCGGCCCGTCGGCGCCGACGATCGAGAAGCCGCCGTTCAGATAGAGCACTTGGAACAGCGCGTCGAGGAAAGAACCTTGCGGCGCGTGCAGGACACTGTAGAGCACAGGATGCGCGATGATCGTCACGATTCCGAACGTCGCGATCACCGACATCGGCAGATAAATGATTCCTGCGAGGATCACCATGCACCAGCCGAGCATCCAGATCACGCCCGCGAGCGAGTAGTGTGCGTAGTCGAAGTTGAACGTCCACGCGAATCGCAGAAATGTCAGCTCGAGAACAACGAGCCAGAGTCCGCGACTCACCAGGAACTTCGCGAGCTTTCCGCGGTCCATGAGCTTCGCGCCGTGCAGGTACGCGCCGGTTCCGGCGAAGAAAACAAAGGCGGGCGCAACGAAGTGCGTGACCCAGCGGGTGAAAAAAATACCCGGGGTCGGCCCGCCCGCCGGCTGCCCCGAGTAAACGCGCACATGATCGATCGCCATCAACACCATCACCAGCCCGCGCACGACGTCGATCGACGTGATACGGGTCGACGCTGCCTGCTTCTCATCGAGTGCCATTGGAAAGATCCCTCACGGAGTTGGCGAGCGTTCGCACTTCCCCGAGTCACATGATCCCCGCACATCGTTTTCGATTGTTGACGGCAAAAACATACGCGCGCCGCGGCGGCCCCGCGACCTATTTCTGCTTGCGCAGTCTCAGCAATCCTTCCTGTGCAACCGACGCAACGAGATCGCCCGCGCGTGAGTAAATCGCGCCGCGTACGAATCCGCGCGCGCCGGTCATGACGGGGCTGTCCATCGTGTACAGCAGCCACTCGTCGGCGCGGAACGGACGGTGCAGCCAGAGCGAATGGTCGAGCGAGGCGAGCTGAAGTCCTTTCGTGCGATAGCCGATGCCGTGCGGCTGCAGCGCGGTGGTCAGCAGGCCGTAGTCCGATGCGTACGCGAGAATCGCCTGATGAACCAGGCGGTCCGCGGGGAGCGGATCGATCACGCGAAACCATACCTGGCGTGTCGGCTCGCGCGGCGCCGGGTTGAGCTGGTCGATCGGATTCACCGGACGAAAATCGATCGGGCGATCCTGCGTGACCACCGGCCGCAGGTGTTCGGGAATCTGATCGGCCATCTCGCGAATCAGACTCAGCTCGGGCGCGAGTGATTCCGGATCGGGAACGACGGGCATCGC
>DASYSH010000331.1:0-7556 GCA_036003525.1 Gemmatimonadaceae bacterium
GTCAGCTCCGCGGCTATCCGAACATCGACATTCTGAATAAAGTGCAGCTGCAGTCGCTCGCCGCGTCGCTCCCCGATTCCATCCGTCCCGTGCACGTCGTGCTCTACCGCCTGTTGATCGGCGGCCAGCCGCCGAATCCCAACGGGCCGCAGTTCCAGCTGATCGGCGATCCGAATTCGCGGCGCGGCCAGATCTACGAAGTGCTTCGTGAAAACGTCGACTACATCGTCGACCCGTCGCAGCTATGGGTGAAGCTCACCCAGCCGCTGAATCTCAACAACGAGCGGCTCGTCGTTGCGTATACCGTCCGCTCGGGCGGCGTCGAGACGACCAATCCGAACACCGGCGGCACGCCGGACATGACGTTCAATCCGTCACGTCCGCAGTTTGCGAACCTGCTCTGGGATCCCCAGGTGAACCCCGGTGATCCCGCGTCGTTTCGGGAACTGCGCAACGTGTACCGTGTCGGCGGTTCAGACGTGCAGCGCAACTCGGTGGCGATCACGATCGTGACCGGAACGACGTTCGATCAGGAGAAGCCGGCGGCCGGAATCTCGTCGACGTTTCTGCAGCTCTTCGGAGTGGCGCAGCCCGGGAATCCCGGATCGTTCGATACGGACAACCGTCTCTGGCCGCGCGCCGGAGACCCCGGCTACACGCTCGCCGCAAATCCGGCGCTCGGTCTTCCCGGCGCGACCGGCGCGGCGGCGGGCGCATCCACCGGGGCGACCGACCAGTTCCTGGTCTTCCCGTCGCTGCTGCCGTTCGCGCGCTCCGGACTCGCGCAGCCCGCGGCGAATCCCGCGAACGACGCGATCTATTCCACGCCAGATATCTATCTCTACTCGTCGCAGCATCCACAGCCCGTCTTTCGAATTCACTTGAAGTATCAGTCCGATGGCGGCGGTGACGGCACCGGCATCACGCTCGGTTCGACCCAGATCCGTCCGCTGTCCGAACGGCTCACGCTCGACGACGGCACGCTGCTCAGGCGCGATGCGGATTACATGATGGACTACGATTTGGGCCGCGTGACGTTCCTGCACTCGGACACACTCTTCGCCAGGCCGCGCAACGTCACCGTGCGCTACGAGGAGAACCCGCTGTTCGTCTCCGCGCCGACCTCGATCTTCGGAATCGCATCGACGCTTCCGCTCAAGTTCGGCGACATCAACTTCATCGCGCTCGGCCAGACGCAGAACACCACGTTCACCAGACCGCCGCTTGGATACGAAGCGCAGTCTTCGCTGATCGCGGGCATCAACGGAAACTTTTTTTTCAATTCGGACCCGATCGCGCATTTCATCGACAAGCTTCCCGGCGCGAACGCCAACGCGCCGGCGCGCGTCCACACACTGTTCGAGTTCGCGACGAGCCGTCCGCAGTTCGGCGGTTCGTCGCAGGCATATCTCGAGACGTTCGAGGGCGTCGGCGGAATCACCGTTCAGCTCGCCGATCCGAGCTGGTATCTCTCGAGCCAGCCCGCGCTCGGCAGCAAACTCAGCGCGCTGATCGGCGGATCGCTGTCGCTCGACCTGAGCCGCGCCTCGACAATCGCTTGGCAGAATAACGGACTGAATCCGGCGGGAAAGTCGGTCACGTTCACGCTGCAGCAGATCGATCCCCTCACGGACATCGTGGGCGCGGGGCTTCAGCAGCCCGAGCCGGTGCTCTGGATGACGCTCTATCCGCTCGGCATCGGCGGCGTGTACAACGACCAGGCGAAACGCTACGAGTGGCTGACGCCGAACGCGCCGGGCGGACGGCGCTGGCGTTCGATCCGCCAGCAGCTGAGCACGTCGGGAACGGACCTGACGCACGCGCAGAACATCGAGATGTGGGCGCTGGTCGATACCGCGACGGCGCGGCGCCAGCACAATCCCGTGCTCGTGATCGACGTCGGTGATGTTTCGGAGAATACCGTCGCCATCGGGCCGACGAATCTCGTCGTGACCCGCGGCAGCGCGGGGAACGACTCGACGTTCACGGGGCGCGCGATCTACGGACGCGACACGCTGCAGTCCGAGCGCGATCCGTTTTCGCGCGCGTTCGACCAGTCGAAGAACGACACGGGATTGCCGGGCGACGTGATTCCGAGTCTGGTGTTCAACTCGCCGGATTCCTCGGGTGCGATCAGGAATTTCAAGATGTGCACGAAAGGCAACACGCTGCTCCGGCAGATCGGTGACACGCGCAACAATTGCACGGTCAACAACGGCCGTCTTGACGAATGGGATCTCGACGGCGACAACGTGCTGAACTTCGACGCCGCGCAGCGCGAGCAGGAGCGGTTGCTCCGATACGCCGTCGATCTTGGCGACGCGAAGAACTATGTCCGGGTTGGAGGCTGTGCTGCGTCTCCAACCGACTCGCTCGGCGCAGCCGGCGAGCGCAAGTGCTGGGTGCTCGTGCGGATTCCGTTCGGCACGCCGCTCGACACCATCAGCGGCGGCCCGAATCTTCAGCGCGTGCGCACCGTGCGGCTCACGATGATCTCCGGAGCGGCCGCGCTCGACAACGAATTCACGCAGGTGCCGATCGCCCGCTTTCATTTCACGGGCGCGACGTGGCTCAAGCGTTCGCAGCAATCACTTGCGGGAGTCGCAGGAGAGCGGACGTCGGTCGGCACCGTCGCGGCATCGACAATCGGCACGGCCGACAAAGACTCGACGAGCGGGCTCGTCTATGATTCTCCGCCGGGCGTGGCAGATCAGGCCGATCAAAAACTGAGCGGCCTGGAAAATCAGCGCATCGTGATCAACGAACAGTCGATGCGCCTGACGACGACAGCGCTCGGCAAATACGAGCGCGCCGAGGCGTTCTATCGTTTTCCGGAAGGCGCGAAGAATTTCATGCAGTACCGCCAGCTGCGCGCGTGGGCCCGCGGCCGCGGCAACGGCTGGGGACAGAGCGGCGATCTGCAGTTCTATGTGAAGATGGGCCGCGACGACAATAATTTTTATTTCTATCGAACGCCCGTGAACGCCGGCGCCGGCCAGGCCGCATGGCTTCCGGAAGTCGTCGTCGATTTCGATCAGCTCAACGCTCTGCGTCTCAAGCTGCAGAACGCATATCTGCAAAACAGCAGGGACACGCTGTCCTGCACCGGTGTCGACTCTGCGATTATCGCGCAGAGCGTACTTCCCGCCGGTCAGATTTCGCGCCGCTTTGCCGCGTGCGGCAACGGCTACATGGTGTACACGGTGGATCCGGGCGTCAGCGCGCCGAACCTTCGCGCCGTGCAGGAACTCGCGGTCGGGATCATTCGCGTCGACAGCGCCGGGATCGGCGCGACGCGCATCATGCCGGGCGACACGCTCGAAGTGTGGGTCGACGACATCCGTCTCGCGAACAGCGTCAACACGCCGGGGTATGCGGGGCAGGTGGGACTCGATCTCGACACCGATCTCGGATCGTTCCATGCGAACCTCTCGCACCGCGACCCGAATTTCCGCCAGCTCGGTGAAGCGGCTTCGAACGTCGCCGATGATGATATCGAGCTCAGCACAACGGTTCGCCTCGAACGATTTTTCAGCCCCACGTTCGGGTATTCGATACCCGTCACGGTGACGCACACGACGATCGTCACCTCGCCGGAATATTTGACGAACTCGGACATCCTCGCGCACGGCATCGCCGGACTGCGCACGCCGAAAGACGAGGCGACCAGCGTCTCCGTCGGAATTCGCCGCACGATTCCGCTCCAGAGCGGCTGGATCGCGCCGATCGTGAACAATGTCGTGCTCAGCACCTCGATCATCAGTGCTACGTCGCGCGACGAATACTCGGACGCGACGCATTCGATGTTCACCGCGGATCTCGGCTACCAGATCGGCGGCGGACCGCGCCAGCGCCCGATGCCCGCCTGGTGGACGCGATGGTTCGACGCGCTCCCGCACTGGATGTCGACGTCCGAGTTCGCGCAATCGATGCGCAACGCGCAGCTGTATGTCGATCCTGCGATCTTCCGCCTCAGCAGCAATTTCACGAAAGGCGATGACCGGCGGCTGAACTACACCAAGCCGGCGGCATCGCTCACGGATACGGCGACGCTCGTCGCGTCGCTCGCAAATTTCTGGCGCAATGCGACCGCGCTCGACCTGCATCCGTTCGACGCGCTCTCCGCGCGCCTCGAGCTTTCGTCGCTGCGCGATCTGCATCAGTACGGGGACAGCACGCTCGCCGGGTTCGCGGCCACGAGCGAACGGAGCCGCTTCCTCGGACTCGACGGCGGTCTCGAACGCCAGCGCACGATCAATACATCCCTGAACTTCACGCCGCGGCTGAAAGGATGGCTGCGCCCCCGCTTCGATTTCTCGACGGGATACGCCATGCTGCGCGACCCGAATACGACGCAGCTCCTGCACGCCGGTGATTCGAGCGGCGTGCTTCGTCTTCCCGAGCGCCTCAACGCGCTCCAGTCGCTGAATACCGGCGCATCGCTCGATCTCGTCCGTGTCGCGAGCGCATGGACCTCCGACTCGATCGCGCTCCGGAAGCTCAACAACACACTGCTCCCCGTTGATTTCAATTATTCCCGGACGCTCAACTCCGCGTTCGACGGAACCCCCTATTCTCCGGGTCTCGGGTATCAGTTCGGTATCACCGGCACGACCGGCTATCTCCTCGATCATGGCCTGCTTGCGAGCACCGCCGGAAGCAATGCCGCGGTCACGATCACCGCCGGGCTCAAGCTCCCGCTCGGCATGACGCTTACCGCGCGCACGCAGCGCATGGCCACGCGGAATTGGACCAGCGGCAGCGACACGAGCCAGACGATCATCGATGGCGAGCAGGTCACGATTCCCGATCTCACGCTGCGCGCCACGTATCATCCGGTCGCGCTCGCTCCATACATCACGAGCGTAACCGCCAGCGCGCGCTACGTGCTCACGCATCAGCGGTCGGAAGTGCCGAGCGTCTCGGCACTTCTTCCCGCGGATATTCGCACGAGCCGCGTGGTGAGCTATCCGCTCGGCGCCAGCATTGTTTGGAATGACATCGGGAACCTCACGACCGGCTTTACGGTCGGGTCGACGTATCGGGTCGATTCGCTCCCGGGCAGTGTCACCGATTCGCGCGCGAACGAGCTCACGGCCGACGCCTCGCGAACGTTCAAGCTGCCCGCGACGTGGCAGATGAAGAGCGCGTTGCGCGCGCGGCTGGGATTCCAGCAGACGACGTCGGTCAGCGACGTTTCGAACGGGCTGGCGGCAGGTCTCCAGAGCAGGCTCGCCGACAATGGGCGGCAGGCCATTACGTTGAATGCCGACACCGATATCGCCGAGAACCTGACCTTCTCGCTTCAGAGCGCGCGGATCGTCACATTTGACAATAATTTGAATCGCAGATTCACGCAGATCGTGCTGTCGGCGGTGCTGCAGATTTCGTTCTTCGCGGGGGAAATGAGATGAGTGCGCTTCGGATGACCGGTGTTTTTCTCGTCACGCTCGGCGCCGTGACCGCTTGCGGCGCGAAGAGCGACAAGCCCGTGCCGGGCGCCGCGATGAAATCGTCGAACGAGTTCAACGCCGATTCGGCGATGAGCTATACGAGGCAACAGGTTGCCCTCGGCCCACGGGTTCCGGGATCCGCGGCGTGGCAGAAGACTGGCGACTGGATCGTCGCGAAGCTTCGCACAACGGCCGATACGGTAGTCGAGCAGCGCTGGACGCACACGCTCGCGAACGGCAAGACGCTGCCGATGCGAAATATTTTCGCGCGGTTCAAGCCGAACGCCAAAGATCGTGTGCTCTATCTCACGCATTGGGATACGCGGCCCGTCGCGGAAAGTGAGACGGATCCCGTAAAGGCGAAGCAGCCGATCCCCGGCGCCAACGACGGCGCGAGCGGAGTGGCATTGCAGCTTGCCATTGCGGATGCGCTGAAAAAACTGCCGCCGAACGTCGGTGTCGACCTGCTGTTCACAGACGGCGAGGATTGGGGAACGTTCAATCCCGATGTCGATGTGCTGATCGGCTCGATGTATTTCGCGCAGCATCTGCCGAGCCCGGACTACCGTCCGTTGTTCGGAGTCCTCTGGGATATGCCCGGCGGCACGGATTTTCACTTTTATCAGGAAGTGAATTCCGTGCAAGCCGCGCCCGAAGTGGTCCAGAAGGTTTGGGGCACCGCGAAGGACATGGGCTACGAGAAGTATTTCATTCCCGAGGCGAAGACCCCGATCACCGACGATCACGTTCCACTGATCAAAGCGGGTCTGCGTGTCATCGACGTCTGCGATATCGACTATCCCTATCACCACATGCTCAGCGATACCATCGATAAAGTCTCGGCGAAGTCGATGAAGATCGTCGGCGATGTCGCGATTGCGTTGCTGCGGTAGGCCGCTAGTCGTTTCAAGCGGACAACAGGCATCTGGACACGCACGACTCGAAGACCCTCAACCCGGGAGCTCCGATGAACGTCCCCTCCGACACCGATAAACGGATCCTCCCCGCGTTCCTGCTCTGTTTCCTCTTCGGAATTTTCGGCGCGCACCGGTTCTACGTCGGCAAGACGGGCACGGCGTTCCTGATGATCGTCACGCTCGGCGGTCTCGGGGTCTGGATGATGATCGACATGATCCTGATCATCGTGGGCGCGTTCACCGACGAGAATGGGGTGAAAATCACTCAGTGGACTTAGGGGCGTCGGGCGCGTGACCTGCGACGCCCCGTTGCCGGAGCCGCGCCCGCGAGCGATTCTTATAGGCAATGCTATGCCCCAAGTGCGGCAAGGAGAGCAATAACCTTCGGGTTTGCGCTTTTTGCCAGACGCCATATCCGACCGACGCGCCGGCGCGCTCGGGGACTCCCCGCTCCACGACCGCCATTCAGGGCGGCCGTCAGACGACGTCGATCGCCAGTGGCGATCCGCGGCTTGCGATGCGCCGCTCGCAGACAAAACGGTGGGTGTTCATCGGGTTTCTCGCCGTGTTCACTGCCGGCTACTATTTCGCGACGCGCGATCGCGTGATTCCCGTCGGTGAACCGATGCCGAATCTCATCGCGGGCTCGATGTCGCAGATCAACGCCGAAGGAATCTTGAAATCGGTGAGCGGTCCCGGCCAACTCGAGGAAACCGCCGGCGAAGTCACGGTGCACGTTCCCGCCAAGCTGTTTCCGGAGCGTCGAGACGGCCAGCTCGCATGGGCGCAGCAGTATGCCCGGGCCGACGAAATCGTGCAGCACAGAAGGCGCGTCATCAACTTCAGCGATCCAGCCGGAGTGCGTTTCGCCCGGTCCGATGAGAAAGGCGTCGTGATGACGCGCTGAGCCTCGCGCCGGCGGTCGTCAATCGAAATGCGCAAACACGTCCTGCTGTTCGGTCTCCTCTGTGGCGTTCTGATCGCTGCGCTCCAGGTCATCGAATACCGCTGGCTCGTGCTGGCGCACTCCACGGAGATCTACGGCGCGCTCGTCGCCGCGATATTCGCCGGCGTCGGTATCTGGCTCGGTCGCAAGCTTACGCGACCGAAGGAAACGGTGGTGGTGCGCGAGGTCATGGTCGCCGCACCGTCGTCGTTCGTGCGCGATCAAACCAAACTAGACTCG
>DASYSH010000332.1:0-7262 GCA_036003525.1 Gemmatimonadaceae bacterium
CGGCCGTGCACAAGGCCGCCGCCGTCGGCGAGCTCGTCACGAATGAAGTCGCCGTATCGGTGAAGGGGGACAAAGTTTCCTGCTCGATGAACGGGACCGAAGTTGCGAGCTATACCAAGGCCGAGTTGGTCACGGCCGGCAAGCTCAAGTCGACGGACGGAGTGTTCGGAGTCCGGTTCGCTCACAATACTGAAGTGACCTTCAATAGCGTCACGGTTAGCAAATAAGGCTGGGGCGTTCGCGTTTAGCTCACTGCTAGATCGCGCATCGCTTGTTGCTCACCGCCATGCGGGTCAAGCTCACAGCGTATAGCTTGACCTGCCTAGCGGTGAGCAACAAGCATTGGGCGATTTAGCGGTGAGCTTTTTTAATGGCCCCTACATATGAACAAAATATTTGTTTCCAGGCGGATCCCGGCGGCGGGAATCGAGATGCTCGAGGCCGAAGGCGCTGAAATTCGCATTGGGCAGGAGCGTGAAGACGAAGGCGTCGCCCCCTCCGTGATGCTCGAGGGAATCCAGTGGTGCGATGTGCTCCTCTCGCTGCTCACCGAGCCAATCGACCGCGCGGTCCTCGCCGCAAATCCAAAACTCCGCGGCGTCGCGCAATATGCGGTTGGATTCAACAACATCGATGTCACGAGCGCGACCGCGCTCGGGCTTCCCGTGAGCAATACGCCCGATGTGCTCACCGACTCCACCGCCGATCTGACCTGGGCGCTTCTGCTTGCAGCCGCACGGAGAATTCCCGAGGCGCAGGAGTACATGCGCGCCGGAAAATACAAGCTGTGGGGACCGAACCTGCTGCTCGGCGCCGATGTGAGTCCCGGCGGCAACGGCGTACGCAAGGTGCTCGGCATCATCGGGTACGGACGGATCGGCGCCGCCGTGGCGAAGCGCGCCACGGGGTTCGACATGGACGTGATCGCGTACGATCCTCATGCGCGCGCGCAAATTGATGCGAGCGGAATTGCGCGATGGGCGGAGCTCGACTCGCTGCTCGCGTCGAGCGATTTTGTCTCGCTGCATCCGCTGCTCACAAAAGAAACGCACCACCTGATCGACGAGCGCGCGCTCAAGCGGATGAAGCCGTCCGCGATTCTCGTGAATGCCTCGCGCGGTCCGGTCGTGCACGAAGCCGCGCTCGTGCGCGCGCTGAACGAGAAGTGGATTGCCGGGGCGGCACTCGACGTGTTCGAGCACGAGCCCGCGATGGCGGACGGTCTCGCCGAATGCGAAAACGCGGTGATCGTGCCGCATATCGCGTCCGCGAGTATCGGCACGCGCGACCGAATGGCGACGATGGCCGCGGAGAACGCACTCGCACATTTGCGCGGCGCGCGCGCCCCGAATGTCGTGAATGCCGAAGTGTACGCGAGCAGCGCATATCGCGAGCGCGTTGCGCGATTCACGGCGTGACCGCGTAGCGCGATGAGCGAGTCACCCGCGGGCATCGCGCGCCTGCTGCTGCTCGCGGCGATCCGCGCGGTGAACCCGCGCCAGCTCACGTCGAAGGCGCTCGCGGAGTGGACCGCCGGCATCGAGGTGCGCACGGTCGATGTGATCGCGGTCGGCAAAGCGGCGAACGAAATGGCGCGCGGCGCGGGCGACGCGCTTGGCCGCGCGCTGCGCAGTGGAATCGTGATCGCGCCGGATCGCGCCGGCGAACTTCCCGACGGGCTGAGCGCATTCGCCGGCGGCCATCCGATGCCGAATGAAGAAGGCGTCCTCGGCGCGCGGGCGGTGGCCGGCCTGCTCGGAGCCTCCGAACGCGGCCGGCGCACACTGGTCCTGATCTCCGGCGGCGCGTCCGCGCTGATGACGCTTCCGCCGGACGGAATCGACCTTGGCGATATCGTCGACACGTCGCGTGCGCTGATGGAAGCCGGCGCCGATATCGGCGAACTCAACTGCGTGCGCAAGCATCTCGATCAACTCAAGGGCGGGCAGCTTGCGCGGATTTCAGCGGGCGCGCCGGTGCGCGCGCTCGTGCTGTCCGACGTGATCGGCGATCCGTTGGACGTGATCGGATCGGGTCCGCTCGTGCCGGACCCGACGACGTACGACGATGCGATCGCGATTTTGCAGCGCCGCGGCGTGTGGACGGCGCTGCCGGCTTCAGTGAGCGAATACCTGCTGGCCGGATCGCGTGGCGAACACGCCGAGACGCCGAAGGCCGGTGACCCGTGCTTCGCGCGCGTGGATGTCGCGGTGATCGGCAATAATGCGCTCGCTGTTCAGGGGGCCGCGGCAGATGCGCGGAGGCGCGGCAGCATCGTCGAAGTAATTGCCGCGCCGATTTCCGGTGAAGCACGCGACGCAGGCGCGGCGTTCGCGAAGTCTGTGCTGGAGCTGATCCGCAGGAAGGGGCGCTCGCGACCTCTGTGCGTTATTGGAGGCGGCGAAACCACCGTGACGGTCACCGGATCGGGAATAGGCGGCCGCAATCTCGAGTTTGCGGCCGCCGCCGCGCTGGCCATCGAGGGGAAGCCGGGAATTTCGATCGGTTCGATCGGAACCGACGGCCGCGATGGGGCGACCGATGCGGCGGGCGCGGTCGTCGACGGCGATACCGCGCGGCGCGCGCGAGAGGCGCGCATGGATCTCGCCGACCATCTGCGGAACAACGACACGCTGCGCGCGCTCGATGCGGCCGGCGCCGTGATGCGAACCGGCGCGACGGGCACCAACGTGATGGACGTCCACGTGAGCACTATTGCGCCACTCCCGGCCTGATTTTCGCCGGCGAAAGTCATTCGCGCGACGCGAGTTTGTGTCGCGCCCATGTCACGACCGTTACACGCCACTATCCATTTGCTGCGGCGCCACTCATATGTAACGGAGGTGTCAGGCAATCCTTTACACGAAATGGCCGGTCGAAAGCCGATAACGCACGTCGTCGGAGGCAGCGTGGCCAACGAGCGTTCGCGTGATGACAAGCTCCTGAGAGTCGCCTTCGAATCATCGCCGAGCGGGATGGTGATGGTCAATCGCGACGGGAAGATCATTCTCGTCAATCGCGAAACGGAGCGCCTGTTCGGCTATTCACGTGAGGAACTAATCGGGCAGACGATCGACATGCTGGTGCCGCGCGCGACGCGCGCCGAACATCCCGAACACCGCGCAAATTTTTTCGCACATCCGCAGAGCCGCGCAATGGGCGCGGGGCGCGATCTTCACGGGCGCCGCAGCGACGGAACCGAAGTGCCGGTGGAGATCGGATTGAATCCGATCGAAACCGACGACGGAATGTGCGTGCTCGCGTCGGTCGTCGACATCAGCGCGCGCAAGCGCGCGGAGCAGGAGCTCAAGCGCTCCAACGAGGAGCTCGAGCGTTTCGCGTACGTTGCGTCGCACGATTTGCAAGAGCCGCTCCGCACAGTCGCGAGTTTCGTGCAGCTGCTCGAACGGCGCTACGGCGCCACGCTCGATGCCGACGCCAAGGATTTCATCGGTTTCGCCGTCGACGGCGCAAAACGAATGCAGCAACTGATCGACGACCTGCTCGCGTTTTCGCGGGTCGGCCGGCTCGGCGGTGCGTTCGTTCCGATCGCGGCGGATGTCTCGGTCGACATTTCGATCGAGAACCTTGGCGCTGCGATCACCGAATCGAACGCGGTGATCGAGCGCGGTGAGCTGCCGGTCGTGCTCGGTGATGCGACACAATTGCGCCTGCTGTTCACGAACTTGATCGGGAACGCGATCAAGTTTAGCGGACCGGCGCGCGTGGTGGTGCGAATCTCCGCGGTGCGCGACGGATCCTTCTGGCGTTTTTCAGTGTCGGATAACGGCATCGGGATCGACTCGCAATACTTCGAACGGATATTCGTGATTTTCCAGCGGCTTCATTTGCGCGAGGATTTCGCCGGCACGGGCATCGGGCTCGCGATCTGCAAGAAGATCGTCGAGCGGCACGGCGGACGGATCTGGGTGGAATCGGAACCGGGAAAAGGTTCGACGTTTTCGTTCACGCTTCGCGCGGAGTCGGGCGAATGAAGGGACGCCTCGCCACCGCGCCGATCGAAATCCTGCTCGTCGAGGACAACCTTCCCGATGTGCGGCTCACGCTCGAGGCGCTGAGGGACGCGAAGGTGCGCAATAACCTGCATGTCGTGCACGACGGCGTCGAGGCGATGGCGTTCCTGCGCAAAGAGGACGCGTTCAAGGACAAGCCGCGTCCCGACCTGATTCTCCTCGACCTGAATCTTCCGAGAAAAGACGGACGCGAGGTCCTCACCGAGATCAAGGAAGATCCGAAATTCGAGCATATCCCCGTGGTGATTTTGACCACGTCGCAAGCCGAGCAGGACATCTTGCGCAGCTATCATTTGCGCGCCAACGCGTTCGTCACAAAGCCGGTCGATCTCGACCAGTTCTTCACCGTGATCAAGTCGATCGAGCAATTCTGGCTCGAGATCGTCAAGCTGGGGCGGCCATAATGCTCGGAACCCTGTCGCGGCGGTCTGAAGGTGCGATCCTCACCGTGTTGCTGGTCGAAGACAACGCCGCGGACGCGCGTCTCGTCACCGAGCATCTCCACGAGGCGCCGTCGCGATTCGCCGTGACGCACGCGCAGACGCTCAAGACCGCGCGCGACGCCGTCGCAGGTGAGGAATTCAGCGTGATCGTCCTCGATCTCGGACTTCCCGACAGCCAGGGACTCGAGACGCTGCACGCGATGCACGCGGCCGCGGGCGGGACGCCGGTGATCGTGCTCACCGGACTCGACGATGAAGCACTCGCGATCGACGCGGTCGTGAACGGCGCACAGGATTATCTCGTGAAGGGCGCGTCCACGGGCCAGCTGCTTCGGCACTCGGTGATTTACGCGATCGAGCGCGCGCGGGTCGAGTCGGCGATGCGCGACCGTGATGAGCGCTTCCGCCAGCTCGCGGAAAATATGCGGGAGGTGTTCTTCGTCGTAGACGCGCAATTCCGCGCGACGCTCTATGTGAGTCCGGGCTACGAGATCGTCTGGGGAGTGCCGTGCAGCACGCTGTACGACCGGCCGACCTCGTTTATCGAGAGCATCGTTCCCGAGGATGTCGCCGTCGTGATGGAGAATATCGCGCGTGTTCAGCGCGGTGAAGATGCGGGTGAGATCGAGTTCCGGATCACCCGGCCTGACGGAGAACGCCGCTGGGTGCTGACGCATACGATGCCCGTCCGGGACGCGAATGGTGATGTCTACCGGCTCGCGGGCGTTGCGATCGACGTCACCGAGCGCCGCACGCTCGAGCTCCAGTATCGTCAGGCGCAGAAAATGGAGGCGGTCGGACGCCTCGCCGGCGGTGTCGCGCATGATTTCAACAATCTGCTCACGGTGATTTCGAGCTATACCAGCCTCATCCTCACCGAAAATTCAGTTTCGCCGTCGATTCGCGACGATCTGGAGCAGGTGGCAAAGGCCGCCGATTCGGCGGCCGCGCTCACGCGACAGCTCCTCGCGTTCAGCCGGCGGCAGGTCGTCAATCAAAAAGCACTGGACCTGAGCGAGGTCACCCAGGACGCGCAGAAGATTCTGCGCCGCGTCATCGGTGAGGACGTCAGGCTCGTGACGAAGCTCGGTGCCGATCTTGGCCGCGTGATGGCTGATTTTGGCCAGATCGAGCAGGTGATCATGAATCTCGCGGTCAACGCGCGAGACGCGATGCCGGATGGCGGGCAGCTGACGATCGAGACGGCGAACACCGAACTGTTGCAGCCATTTTCTCGCGATGGCTTCGTCGCGCGACCGGGGCAGTACGTGATGATCAGCGTGCGTGACACGGGCGTCGGAATGGATGACGAGACGAAGCAGCGAATTTTCGAGCCATTTTTTACCACCAAGGAAGCGGGCAAGGGGACTGGATTGGGGCTCGCGACCGTATTTGGAATCGTGCAGCAGTCCGGCGGCCATATCGTTGTCGAGTCGGCACTCGGCAAAGGCTCGTCGTTCGCGGTGTATTTCCCACGCGTCGAATCAATCCCCGACGAAAAGAGCGTGCCGTCCGCCGACGACTCAGCACGCGGCACCGAGACCGTGCTGCTCGTCGAAGACGTCGCGGCGCTTCGCGAGATTGTCCGGCGCGTGCTCGTCGAAAGCGGATATTCGGTGCTCGATGCGCCCGACGCCCGATCGGCGCTGCTGCAATCGGAGAAATACCGCCACACGATTCATCTGCTGCTCTCCGACGTGGTGCTCCCGGGAATCAGCGGGCCGGAGCTCGCCGAACGGCTTAAGAGCTCGCGTCCCGAGATGAAAGTGTTGTTCACCTCCGGGTACACCGGCGAATCTGCGGGACGACCCGGTCTATCCGGCGCGAACGTCGCTTTCATGCAAAAGCCGTTTACGCCGGAAACGCTGAAACGGCGCGTGCGCGAAACGCTCTCGACGCCCTAGACGTACCGACCGATCGCCATCGCGGCGACGGTGATCGCGAGCATGCCCGCGGCAATCCTTGTGCCGAGGCTGGCGCGCGCCTTGAGGCGCAGCAGTGTCGCGGTTTCGTCCGCCGTCGGCGCGCGGCCTTCACGCTCGATCGCATCACCGAGCTTCACGATTTTCTCCAGGCTCGGCCCGATCATCGACGCGCCGGCGATCAGCGCAATGAGCGCCGCGGCGCCGCCGACGCCGAATACCATCCCGGGCCTCGAGTGAGCCCATGCGCCATCGCTGCCGCGGACGTTTCGCATGTACATCCAAATTCCGGACAACACCGCGAGGATGGCCGTAATGGGAATGATAATGCCGATCTTCTGCTTCATGAAGAGTTGCTTGAGCACGCGGCCGCCGGCCGGTCCGCTGGCGTCGAGCGCCGGGCTCAAAAATCGGATCAGGAAGAATACTGTGCCCGCCCAAAACACTCCGGCGAAAATGTGAACCAAACGAAGTGCAAGCAAAGTCGCATCGGTCATTCGAGTTTCCTCGCGGGTTGGTGAACTGCGGGGAAGCTGGCAAAAAAACGACGGCTCCGATAGCCGGGGTGAGATCCACATCCGCTGCCGAATTGCCGGTAATTGGTCCACGCTGCACGAATTCGGTGGCACTTTCCGAGGGGTTCAGCGCGATTGTGTTGCGTGCTCGCCGCCGTCCGCTCCGCCGCCGTACTCGGAATCGAGGCCTATGACGTGACCGTGGAGGTCGACGTGGCCGCCGGGCTGCCCGCATGGACCATTGTCGGACTCGCGAGCAGCGCGGTGAAGGAGGCGCGTGAACGCGTGACGGCCGCGATCGCGAATTCGGGGTTCGCGCTTCCGTCGCGTCGCGTCACGGTGAATCTC
>DASYSH010000333.1:0-2517 GCA_036003525.1 Gemmatimonadaceae bacterium
AGTCGTTTTCCGCCCAGCCGAATTCGTAACGGAGCGGCGCCATGGTCAGCGCGGTATCCGTGGAGCGTCCGGTGATCACCACGTTCGCGCCCTTGGCGAGCGCTTCGACGATCGGGACGCTTCCGATGTACGCGTTCGCCGCGATCACGCGGTCGCGCACGATCGAAAGCGGTTCGCCGGTGTCCATGTTCTTGAGCTCATGCCCTGCGGAGAGCAGCTCGTCGATGCGCGGCAGAAGGTTGTCTCCCGTCACGACTCCGATGCGCAGTTTCCCCGCGGCGCCCTTCGCGCGCGCCATCTCCAGCACCGCGGCGGCGCATCCCTCCGGATTCACGCCGCCCGCATTCGCGATGACTTTGATGCCGCGTTCGGTCACGCCGGCGAGCACGGATTCCATCGCGCCGACGAAATCCTTTGCGTAACCCGCCGAGGGATCACGCTCCTTCTGCTTCTGCAGAATCGACATCGTGACTTCGGCGAGATAGTCGAGCATCAGGTAGTCGACCGGGCCGCCTTCCGCCTGACGTCGCGGCGCTTCGAGCCAGTCGCCCCAAAAGCCCTGCGCGCCGGCGACACGCACGATTTTCTGCGCGGCGATTCCGCTCATTCTGTTGACGCTTCCATGCGTGTGGGAAGAACGAACGCGCCGAGGTGCGGTCCGGGATTTTGCAGACTGCTGCGCAGCGCCATGCCGAGCGCGGTACGCGTGTCTTCGGGGTACACGATCGCGTCGACGAACCCGCGCGCGGCCGCGTAGCGCGCGTCGAGCTGCTCGTCGTAATCGGCGCGCATCTCCGCGGCGGATTCACTGACTGCCGCAGAGACCGCAGCGCCCGCTTTTTTCGCGGCGTCCATAGCGGGGCCATGCACGGCCTGCACCGCAGCTTCGCCCTCCATGACGCCCATGCGGCCCGACGGCCATGAGAAAATGAAGTCCGGATCGAAGCCCTGCCCGGCCATCGCGTAGTAACCCGCGCCCGACGCATGGTTGACTGTGAGCACGATTTTCGGAGAGACCGCCGTGGCCATGGCTTCGACGAACCGCGCGCCCGAACGAATGATCCCCGAATGCTCGGCCTCGGGTCCGACCATGAACCCCGAGACATCCTGCACGAAAAGGATCGGCGTTCCCGCGCGGCTGCAGCGGTCGATGAAATACGCCGCCTTCTCTGCGCTTTCCGCGTAAATGATTCCGCCGAATCGCGGCTTCTCGCCTGCGCGTCCTTTGACCAGCCCGCGCTGATTCGCGACGATCCCGACCTCGATCCCGTCGATCCGCGCATCCGCGCAGATCATTTCCTTCGCGAGGTGCGCCTGGAATTCATCCAGCGATCCCTTGTCGACGATGCAGTCGAGGATCGTGTGCATATCGTAGGACATCCGATGATCGGCCGGGAGCAGATCATAGAGTGCGGAGGGGTCCGTCGCGGGCTCGGCAGTCTGGGAGCTGTTGGCCAACAGCTGTTCGCCAATAGCTGTTAGTTGTCGTGGAAGTCGGCTAACGAGCTCCCGGATCTTTCGAATGCACTCCGAATCGTTTTCCACCGCGTAATGCGCGACGCCACTCACCTCGGTATGCGTCACGGCACCCCCGAGTGTCTCCGCGTCGATCGTCTCGCCCGTCGCGCCCTTCACGAGGTTCGGCCCGGCGAGTCCCATGAATGAAGTTCCCTTCACCATGAGGATCACATCCGAAAGCGCGGGCAGGTACGCCCCGCCTGCGACGCACTGTCCCATCACCGCCGCGATCTGCGGAATTCTCAGATAGCGTCGCATCAGCGAGTTGTAATAAAAAATTCTCGCAGCGCCGTATTGTCCGGGAAATACTCCCCCCTGATACGGAAGATTCACGCCGGCGGAATCGACCAGATATACAATTGGAATCCGGCAGCGCATCGCGATTTCCTGCGCGCGGAGAATTTTCGTGATCGTCTCGGGCCACCAGGATCCAGCCTTGACGGTCGCATCGTTCGCGACGACGACACATTCGCGGCCCGCGACCATCGCGATTCCGGTGATGACGCCGGCGGCCGGCGCCTGACCGTCGTAGCGATCGTACGCGACGAACAGTCCGACCTCCAGAAAATGCGAGTCGGCGTCCACGAGCTGCGTGACGCGCTCGCGTGCGGTGAGTTTTCCCTGTCTATGCTGTTTGGAAGCCTTGTCGGCGCCGCCGCCCTCGCGGAGCTTCGCTTCGAGCTCGCGCGTGACCGCGCTGAGCTCCCGGAGTCGTGCCGTCACACTTCCTGGGCGCGCCGCGCTTCGTGCTGAGAGAACCAGTCCTTGATGTATTGCACGAGGTCTGCCGTGGAAGTCCCTGGGCCAAAAAGCTTTCCGACCCCGAGAGTTTGCAGCATCTCCATATCTTCCTTGGGGATGATTCCGCCCCCGGTGACCAGAATATCTCCGCGACCTTCGGCCTTCAGGAGCTCATAGACCCGCGGAAACAGCGTCATGTGGGCACCCGAGAGAATCGAGAGGCCCACGACGTCGACGTCCTCCTGAATCGCGGCGCTC
>DASYSH010000334.1:0-1790 GCA_036003525.1 Gemmatimonadaceae bacterium
CGACGAGAGTATCGGAATCGATCCTTGTGAAATCGGCCGACGGGTTCGTGTGATGCACGAGGAACTCATAATCGGGCGTCACGAGAATCAGCGCGAACGGCGCATCGTGCCATGAAGGCCAGACGCGGTCACCGATCGCGGTCGCGAGCCGGAACGCTTCGCGAATGCGCACACGGTCGGTGTCGTTGATGCGCGGCGACGATTGCGGGCGCGGAGGTGCCGCACCGAGCGCGAACAGCGCGGCGAATATCAACAGTGACGGAACGTATGAACGGCGAACCGCAACGTCAGGCATGCAATGCTCCGCGCGAATCAGTCGGAGTATTGGTCAGCGCGCGCGGCAAAGACGTTGCCTCCGCGCAGATTAAATGGGAGCCTGCGCTGGCAGTTGCCGGCTCGCCGTTGGCGTTTGACGGCTCCGGTTCACTCCCCTGTCAAAACTTCAAGGCGAACCCCAGCCATGGCACCCCGGGAAACACCGGCTTCGCATTGTGACCGACATAATTCACGAAGCCGAGATCCGTCGAAAGCCGGTCGCCGATGAAGCGCACGCCATACACGGGCGCCCAGTAGAACTCTTTGCGCGAGACGATGAAATAATTCTCCGTCATCAACGCGAGCTTGCGTGCCATGCGCTTTTCGCCGCTCAGCATCAGGAGCGGAGCGCTGTTGACCGTGCCGGCGGCGGACGCGTAGCCGAGTCCGTACGTGAACGACGCGTCGGGGCCGCCGTTGGTCGCGGCGATATAGTAGATGCTCGCGTTGCCCGAAAGCCGGCCCGAGAACCCGACGATCGCCCCGACCGCGAGATTGAACGAGTCGCGCCGCACGAGCGCGAATTTCGGCGCGACGTAATAGAGGTTGTCGTGCAAAAAATCGGGGAATGGAATCACCGACATTCCCGCGCCGATCATGATTCGATCGGTAATCCCGACGGCGGCATTGAAAAGCAGGATGTATGTATCGGAGAAATAGCCGGTCCCCGCCGCGAGCGTTCGTCCGGTGGGACCGAAAAACATTCGCGTATCATGCGGATCCGGCGCCCAGTAGGCGCCGCGTTCGATATCCGTAGCGGACAGCAGCCTGAGCTCGCTGATGGCAGACCGCGCGACCATGAACCGGCCGCTCGCAGTGGTAATCTGCACGCTGTCCGTCGTCTGCTCGGAGAGCCTCCCGATCAGCGTGGTTCCGTCCCGGAGCCGCGCCGAGACGGACGCGTTGATCGGCAGCACGCCGCTCGTTTGAGCGTTGCATGGTGCGGCTGCAACGGCGCACGAGACAAGAACGAGAGCCAGAATGCGTCTGATCACGTGGCGCTCCGTGTAGGATGCGGACTAATCCCTCAACTTATGCGACGACACAGAGCGGTGCGGGAAACGCCGCGATGACATATTTCAGCCACGTATGACGACGAAAGAACCCCGCCTTCCCCTCCCGATTCGTCAGCTCAATGACGAAGTCACATCATGCCGCCGCTGCAAGCGGCTGGTGACGTGGCGCGAAAAAATCGCGCGCGAAAAGAAGCGCGCATACATGGATTTCGAATACTGGGGAAAGCCGGTGCCGGGATTCGGCGACCCAAACGCGCGTGTCTTCATACTCGGGCTCGCGCCCGGCGCACACGGCTCGAATCGAACGGGTCGCGTGTTCACCGGCGATTCGTCGGGGAACTTCATGTATCCGGTGCTCCATCGCACTGGGTTCGCGTCGCAGCCCCGCGGAACGCATCGCGGAGACGGGATGGTGCTCACGGACGCGTACATCACCGCCGCCGCGCGCTGCGCGCCGCC
>DASYSH010000335.1:0-3253 GCA_036003525.1 Gemmatimonadaceae bacterium
GCAGGCGCATACATCGGCGAGTCAGCTTGGAGCGATCGCGACGAATGCGAAGGCGAAGTTGTTGATTCTCACTCACATTTTGTTTTTTGGAGTGAGTGAGGAGCAGCTGTTGGCGGAGGTCAGGAAGACTTTTAGGGGGAATGTCGTCCTGTCGCGCGATCTACAAGTTTTCTGATTGAGTTTTTGTAGTTCACAGACGACAGGGAGCTGTCAGCTCTCACAGACGTCAGGAAGACAGAACACCGGTAGCTCGCTTGCCTGTGACGAGATCGTAGGACGCGTGGGTAGTTCATGTGTGTAGCCCTCTTCGCGCCGCGAGCGAAGCAAACGCCCCTAAGTACTCGGTGTTCCTATGCGTTTGATCGCCATTGTAGCGTTGTTTTCCCTCGCCGCGTGCGAAAAGAGCGCCGTCACTGCACCGCCAAGCACAATTTTTCTCGTCACTGCGTTCGCCACGCCGCAGGTGCTGAAAGCCGGTGAGACGACGAACATCATCATCGGCATCACAAATGTCAGCGACACGACCGCAACCTTTGACGCGAATTTCTGCGGACCGTCGTTCCGCGTCGACAACACGGGCGTCTACGGCAGTCCCTCCGGTTGCTTTGCGAACGGGATCATCGAGAGGCTGGCGTCCGGCGAACAAACCGTCTACACCGGAACTTGGACGACTCTCGCCGTTGATTCGACGGGAAACTCGGTCGGTCCGCTTCCGGCCGGGGCCTATACAGTGCGAGGTGCGGCGCTTGGCGATGTTAGTGCTTCCAAAGTCACAAGCGTCCCGTTCACGGTCCAGCTCACGCCGTAGAAAATCCGCTTTTTATTGACCGCGGCGGAGAACCGAGCTAGCGTCGATCGTCTGCGAGGTACATGAGTTCCGGCCTCGGCTTGCACCAGAACCCGCGCGACCAAACGGTATGTAGTTCACCGCAGACCGGCCGCTCACCGCTCTCACACACGTCAGGAAGACAGAACACCGGTCGCTCATGGCATTCGCTGTGAGCTGCCGGTCGTCTGTCTTCCTGACGTCAGTGAGAGCTGACAGCTGCCGGTCGTCGGTAAACCGCAAACCCCGCGTGGGCTGGCGTCGGCACGAACTTTCCGGTATCCATTCGGGGACAGCCGCCAGGGGTGCCGCGATGAAAATCGCGGCTGAGAAAGTCCCTTGGAACCTGATCCGGTTGACACCGGCGTAGGGAGTGCGGCGTGTCGCGCAGCTCCTGCATTCAATGGTTGCGCGCCACCCGCTCGTTCGGGAGGCGCGTTTTTTTTGCGCCTTTCTCACGAGCGCACTCCGGATCGTCACCACCCCACTCTTCGGGAGCGACCCGGCAATGAACGTTTCACGAGTTGTTCGATGCATCACCACGAGCGCCATCGTCGCGCTCGCCCTTCCGCACGGCGCGCGCGCGCAAAAACCCGACTCGACGAAAAAATCGAGCGACACGCTCGAAGCGGTCGTCGTAAAAGCCGTGCGCTCCACGCTGGCCACGCCCGCCGCGCAATCGACGATGACGCGCGAGGAGATCTCAAAGACATTCGTCGGGCAGGACGTTCCGAATTTTCTCAACACGATGCCGTCGATGACATCGTATTCAGACGCGGGGGGCTATTCCGGATACAGCTATCTGCGCCTGCGCGGCATCGATCAGACGCGCATCAACATCACGCTCGACGGTGTTCCGCTGAACGATCCAGAAGATCAGGTGCTCTATTTCTCCAATGTTCCTGATTTCCTCAACAGCATTCAGAGCGTGCAGATCCAGCGGGGCGTTGGCTCGAGCACGTTCGGCACGGCGTCGTACGCGGGATCGATGAACTTCCAGTCGGTGCCGCTCGCGACCACACCGCGCGGCGGCGACCTCCAGCTCACCGGCGGATCGTTCAATACGATGAGCGCGAGCGCGCAGTATGCCACCGGCATCTCCGACAATGGGTTCGCCGCCTACGCGCGGATCAGCAAACTGCATACCGACGGCTATCGCGAGCATTCGGGAAACGATTCACAGTCCGCGTTCGTCAGCGGCGGTTGGTTCGGCGTGCGCGACGCGGTCAAATTCACGGGCTTCGACGGCGTCTCGGGCACGCGCGAAGCGTACGACGCGGCGTCGGAAGCCGACCTCGCGATCGACCGCCGCACGAATCCGCTCACGCCCGCCGAGGGCGACCGCTTCCATCAGGAGATGGCGAGTCTTTCGTATACGCACGCTTTTCTCAGCGGTGCGACGCTGACGACCACGGCGTACCGCAACTCGGCCGCCGGCGCATTCGACGTGGTGTACGATCCCACCGAGACCGACAACTTCTATCTGGCGCATGTCTGGTACGGCGTGCTCTCCGCGCTCTCGATTCGCGATGGCGACCTCTCGCTCGATTTCGGACTGCACCTCAGCAACTATCACCGCATGCACGCCGACGCGATTCGGCCCGACCTGAACGACCGGCTCTACACGAACATCGGCTACAAGTACGAGCAGAGCGCGTTTGCAAAGGCGGCGCTCGATCGCGGACCGTTTCGTTTTTCAGTCGATCTCCAGCTGCGCGACGCGCAATTCCGCTATCAGCCGGATCCGAACGCCGGAATCACGAGCCAGTCGGTGAGCTGGACCTTTCTGAATCCGAAGGCGGGCATCACGTGGCACGGCTCGAATTCTCCGCTCACGATTTACGCATCGTTCGGACACACGAGCCGCGAACCGGCGCGCAACGATCTCTTCGATGGAGCCGACGATCTCAACTCCACCAACGCGGCGTCAATTCTTCCGCTGACGCGGGTGAAACCCGAGGTGCTCAACGATTACGAACTCGGCGCGACCTGGACGCGCGGCCGATTTTCGCTGAATACGAATCTCTTCGCGATGGAATTCCGCAACGAGCTCGCCGCGATCGGCCAGTTGAGCCTGACCGGCAATCCACTGACGCAGAATGTCGCGCAGAGCTACCGCCGCGGCGTCGAGTTCGATGGATCGTGGCGCATTTCCAGCCGCGTGACGTCGACGTCGAATCTCACCGTCATGCAGGCGCGCATCATCCAGTACTTCGACGCCCCGAGCGGAAACACGTACAACAATGTTGAGCCGCTGCTCACGCCGCCGGTCATCGCGAATGAGCAGCTCGAGATGCAGCTGTCGACGCATTTTTCGCTGATCGCCGCCGCCCGGTACGTCGACCGGTCGCACCTCGCCAATGACGGGAATGACGCGCTCGTCGTTCCGGCGTGGTGGATGCTCAACGGCACGCTGGCGTGGCACGC
>DASYSH010000336.1:0-12613 GCA_036003525.1 Gemmatimonadaceae bacterium
CGTGCGCGATTTTCAGCGCGTTCGCGCTGAGAAACGCGAGGTCGATCGCGAGAAATGCCGTGGCCAGACCGAGCGCGCGCCAGCGCGGCCAGCGCCAGCGCGTCGCGGCGACGACGGCGAAGAGCACCGTCGTGATCGCCATCGTCCCCGTCACGGCGATTCCATACGCGGCGCCGAGCGCCGTCGAGCTTCCGAACCCGATCACGACGACGAGGCAGCTCACCATCAGCGCCATGTTCACTTCGGGAATGTAGATCTGTCCGGCCTCGTGCGCCGATGTGTGAATGATCGTCACGCGCGGACTGTAGCCGAGCTGCACGCACTGCTGCGTGAGCGAGAACGCGCCGGAGATCAGCGCCTGGCTCGCGATCACCGCCGCGACCGTCGCAAGCGCGATGAGCGGGTAGAGCAGCGCGCGCGGCGCGAGCAGGTAAAACGGATTGAGCGCGGCGGCCGGATCGCGGAGGACCAGCGCTCCCTGGCCGAAATAATTCAGCAGCAGGCACGGGAACACGAGGCCAAACCATGCGAGGCGAATCGGTTTTTTGCCGAAGTGTCCCATGTCGGCGTAGAGCGCTTCCGCGCCGGTCACGGCGAGCACGACCGCGCCAAGCAGGATGAATGCCGCGGAGCCGCGTTCGCGAAAGAAATCGATCGCGTACATCGGATTGACGGCGAGCAGCACGCGCGGCGCCCGCATGATTTCCGCGCCGCCGAGCGCGGCGATCGCGAGAAACCAGACGGCCATGATCGGACCGAACAGCGCGCCGACCTTGGCGGTGCCAAGCCGCTGGAAGACGAACAGCCCCACGAGCACGATCAGGGTGAGCGGCACGACCATCTGACGAAACGCGGTCGAGACGACGTCCAGCCCTTCCATCGCGCCGAGCACGGAGATCGCCGGCGTGATGACGCCGTCACCGTACAGAAGCGCGGCTCCCACGAGTCCCAGCGCGATGAGGATCTTTCGGCGGTGCTGATGAATCGTCGGTTTGCCGATGATCAGCGCGAGCATCGCGAGGATTCCGCCTTCGCCGTGGTTGTCCGCGCGCATCACGTACACGATGTATTTCACGCTCACGACGAGCGTGAGCGACCACACGATCAGCGAGAGCACACCGTAGACATTCGGCGGCGTCGCGGATATTCCGTACTCGGGTTTGAAGCATTCGCGCAGCGCATACAGCGGGCTCGTGCCGATGTCGCCGTAGACGACGCCGAGCGCCGTGATCGTGAGAATCTTGAGGCGGCGGCCGGTGGGGTTGACCTCGACAGTGGGGCGTTCCGGTGGAATGGGACGCGCCGCGGTGACGCCCATCGAGGGCGTCGCGAAAGTGTCGGTGGAACCTGGAGGGTTGTCTGAGTCGGCCGGCATTGAGACGAAAAAACGGGCCGCGGACTGACCGCGACCCGTCTACGAAGCTAGTGCCTCGCAGCCCACAGGGCTATTTCGCCGCGACCAATCCGTCGAGTTCGGTCGCCGCGCGTTTCAGGATTTCCACGACTTTTGTGACATATGCCGGGTCGGCCGTGCGGTGCATGGTGACATGCATGTATGCCCGGCCCAGCGCGCCCATGGCCTCGTGGGCGGGGCGCATTTGCTCACCGAATATCGATGCGCCTACCTGCGCGAGCCGGTCGATGACCTCGTCGACGGCGCCCTTGTTCTCGGAAAGATGCTGGCGGCCGGCGTCGGTGATCGAATAAACCTTCTTCCCGCCTTCTTCGACCGCGGCGCTCGCAAAACCCATTTCCTCAAGCATCGTGAGGGTCGGGTAGACGGTGCCGGGGCTGGGCGTGTAGCGGCCTCCAGAGCGCTCCTCGAGCTCTTTGATGATCTCGTAGCCATGTCGTGGCTTTTCATCGAGCAGACGGAGGATTACGAACTTCAATCCACCCTGCTCAAACATCCGTCCGCCGCGCCAGGGGCCGCCGCGACGGTGTCCTCCGCCAAAGAAAAACGCACCAAAGTTGGGATCTGCGCGCCAGTCCCATCCGCGTCCGGCGCCTTCGCGATCACGGGGTCCGCAGTGACGATCAAACATAGCTCCCTCCAAGTTCGATATAGCTGTGATAGTACGTTAGATATATCTAATTGCTTGATTCGCGGTATGCAACCTTCTCAAGCAGGCCAACGGGCGGAAGAGGAACTCGGGCACCGCGGCGGACACGCAACACTGGCGATTCAGTCCCGATTGCCACTTATTGACACTAAGGGCGCGACGCTTGTGCCCACCGGACCCACCCGGCGAAAGGTTTTTGATGCTCGAAGTTCTTCTCGAATCGCGCGCGGTTCGCACGCCGCGTCCGCTTTACGAGGCGATCATCAGCGCCGCAGCTCACGGCGCATTGGTCGTCGCGCTCGTCGTCGGCCCGTCGCTCGCTTCGAGCGATCTCGCAGAGAAGAAGTCCGACGACGTCACGCCGCCGGTGTACATCGCGCCTCCGGATCGTTTCCAGTCACGCGAGCAGCATGTGCAATTCGTCGCGATGGGAGGCGCACAAACAGAGCTGCGCGATGCCGGAAGGGCGCCCGTGCCCGATCAACAGGCGTCGGCCGCGACGAACCAGGAACAAACGGATGTCTCGCTCCGCCACGCGGAGCAGGCCGACGATGCGTTCAGCGTGCTGGAAGTCGATTCCGCAGCGGTCCGTGATCCTGCGAGCGCCGCACCGGCGTACCCGCCGGTTATGATGAGCCTCGCGATCGAAGGCGCGGCGACCATTCGTTTCGTCGTCGACACATCCGGCCGCGCGGATCTCTCTACTGTGCACACCGTCGCCGCGACGAATCCGGCGTTTGAACATGCGGTGCTCGAAGCGCTGCCGAAAATGCGATTTCATCCGGCGCGCATCGGCCGCACCGCGGTGCGGCAGATGGAATCCGAAGAGTTCAAATTCGAACTCAAGCGTTTCGCCGTCGCGCGTCCCTGACGCTGTCGAGCTAAAAAAAAAAGAGAGCCGCAGCGGAGTTCGCTGCGGCTCTCTTTCATTCCAACCAGTTCTTACTCGTAGCGCAGCGCCGTAATCGGATCGAGCGATGCCGCGCGGCGCGCCGGATACACTCCGAACACAACGCCGACGAACGCCGAGAACGCGAACGCGACGATCACCGACGAAATGCCGACTTCCGTATTCCAGCCGGCGAGCCGGTGGAACGCAATCGCGCCGCCCGCGCCGACCATGATGCCGATCGTTCCGCCGAGCAGGCAGAGCACGACGGCTTCGATCAGGAACTGAAAGAGGATGTTGAGTTTCGTCGCGCCGAGCGCCTTGCGAATGCCGATCTCGCGGGTGCGTTCGGTGACGGAGACGAGCATGATGTTCATGATGCCGATGCCGCCGACGAGCAGCGAAACGGCCGCGATGCCCGCGAGCAGCAAGCTGAACACCTGCGTCGTTTCGCCGAGCGTCGCAAGGAAATCCGATGCGTTGCGGATCTGGAAATCGTCCGGCGCTCCGACGCGGAGGTGATGCTCCCGGCGCAGGATCTTTTCGATGTCGGCCATCGCGTCGGGAATTTCGTCTTCCGACGCGGCGAGAATGCTGATCGAGCGCACGCGGTTGTTGCCGAGCACGCGGAATCGCGCCGTGTTGATCGGAATGAAAATCTGGTCGTCGGGATTCGCGAACGAGCTCGTCTGTCCCTTCGACGCGAACACGCCCACGACCGTGAACTGAATCGACCGGATGCGGATCGATTCGCCGATGATCGCTTCCGGTGCCTGAATATTCAGGTTGTCGAGCACGGTGTGTCCGACGACCGCCACGCGCTGGCGCGTGAGATCCTCGGTGTTGGTGAAGAACCGGCCGACTTCCATGTCGTACTTCCGCACTTCCGGATAGTTCGATGTCACGCCGACGATCGACGTGTTCGTGTTCTTGTTGAGATACGCGACCTGAAGGTTGCCCGACATTTCAGGCTGCACCGCGGTGATTTTCTCGCCGCGATTCTTCAGCGCGTCCGCATCGTCCATCGTGAGCTTCGCCGTGCCGGCGCCGACCTGAATGCCGCCGGTGCGCGCCTGGCCGGCGTTCACCGTCAGCAGCGTCGTGCCGAGCGCCGCGATGCGGTCGTTCACCTGCTTTTGTGCGCCTCGTCCGAGTGCGACCACCGCGATGACGGCGGCGACGCCGATGACGATGCCGAGCATCGTCAACAGCGACCGCAGCTTGTTCGCGCGAAGGGCGCCGAGCGCGACGCGGAGAGTTTCCGCGATCAGCATGGGACTAGTTCCCCCTGCCGCCGCCCGGGCCACCGCGTCCGCCACCACCACCCGGCGCGCCGCCACCGAGCGGGCTCGCGCCGGCTTTCATCTGGTCATTCTGCTGCTGGCGCTTGGCCTGCAACGCCGCGGCGCTGAGCATCGCGACCTTGTCGCCTTCCTTCAAGCCGTCGTCGAGCACTTCGGTGTAATCGTAGTTCGCGACGCCCAGCCGAATCGTCTTCGCTTCCCACGTCGTCCCGCGCTGAATGAACACGAGACCCGTGCGCGGACGCGTGCGGCTGTTGCCCTGCTGACCGAAACCGCTGCCCGCACCCGGTCCGCCTGCGGCTGCACCACCGCCCGCACCACCGCGCCCGCCGCCCGCGCCGCCTGCACCACCGGCACCGCCGCCGTTCGCCTGGCGCGCTTTGCGAGCGCACGCACCCGACACCTGCATGTCGACGCCGAGCTTCGTGTATGCAGCTTTCATGTCATCCATCATCTTCGGTCGGTCGGCCGACGGATCGCGCATTTTCGTGCGCATATCGTCGATCTTCTTCGCGACGGCCGGATTCTTTTTCATTGCAGCGTCGACCTTTTTGCAGTCGGCATCGGTGACCTGGATTTGCGGGCCGCGCTGACCGCGCGCGCCGCCGCCCTGTCCGCCACCCTGGCCGCCCTGTCCGCCGCCCTGCAGGTCGAGCGCGAGTTCGCCGTTGCTGATGTTCACCTGACGTCCGCCGGCGCCGCCGTTTCCACCACGGCCGCCGCCACGTCCACCCTGACCATTTCCGCCGCCACCACCGCCGCCGCCGCCCGGACCGCGCATCTGCGCCTTGACCGTGTCGGGGTTGAGTCCGAGCAGTGCCGCCGCCTGCGCGGCTTCACGCGGCGAGCGGATCGCATCGTTCGGAACCGCGATCGCATCGAGGCGCGTGTCGGCGATGATCGAGACTTCGCCGTTCATGCCCGGCTGGAGCAGGCCTTCGCTGTTGTCGAGCGAGATCAGCGTCGCGAACATCGTGACGTTCTGCTGCACGGTCGCCTGCGGTTCGATATGGTCGACCTTGCCGAGGAACGGATGATCGGGGAAGGCGTCGACCGTCACGTTCACGGTCTGGCCCGGCTTCACCATGCCGATGTCCGTCTCCGCGACGAGCGCGCGCGAGCGAACTTTCGTGAGATCGGCCATCGTCGCGATAACCGTGCCGCCGCTGACCGACGTCGCGCCGGCCTGAATGACCTGGCCGATCGAAACGGGCTTCGTCAGGATCGTGCCGACCGTCGTCGCGGTGACGCGCGCATCGATGAGCGCCTGCGCGCCGAGGTCCATGTTGGCCTTGTTGCGGACGTCCTGCGCCTGTGCCTGGGCGAGCGCTGTGCTGGCACTCTCGAGGTCGGGCAGCGCGATGATGTGCTGCTTGTAGAGATCCTGCTGGCGCGCGAACGCCGCCTTCGCGACGGTGAGATTCGCCTCGGCCGACGTAAAGTCCGCGATGTTCTGCAGGTACTGCTGATGCAGGATCGTCGTGTCGATCTGCACGATCAGGTCGCCCGGCTTGACGAAGTAGCCGATGTCGATCGGCATCGCCATGACCTGGCCCGACGCCGTCTTCGATTTCACTTCGACGACGTTGATCGGTTCGATGACGCCGGTCGCCTCAGCGGTGACGACGATGTCGCGGCGCTGAATGGTGGCCGTCTGGATCGGAACCGCTTTGACAGCGGACGACGAGCAGCCGGCGGCGGCGATGAGTGCGAGATACAGGATATTGCGGTTCACAGCAAACTCCGGGAGGAAACTGTTTTGACTGCCAGATTGCAGAAAAGGAATGCGGAATTCGAAGAGCGGTGCACTACCTCAAATCGTGGCCGATGAGGGCCTCGATGTTTGCTTTCGCGGTGCGCGCGTTGAGACGCGCCTGGATCAGATTGAAGCGCGCCTGGTCGAGAGCGGCCTGCGCGGTGGTGACGTCGACCTGCAGCGCGGTGCCGATGTTGTAGCGCTGCGTCTGCACGCGAAGGTTTTCCGTGGCCGACTGGATCTGCAGAAGCTGGAGCGCGATGGTCTGCTGCGCGGTCTGGTAGTTCACCAGAAACGTCGTCAGGCTCTGCTGCGCGCCGAACTTCGCGTCGCGCAGGTTGGCCTGCGCGTTGTCCTCCGAGATGCGCGCGAGAATGAGATTCTGCTCGCGGGCATAGTTGTTGAAGATGCTATATGACGCGGTGATGCCGAACCGCGTGCTCGTCGAGGTCGGCCCGCCGCCAAAGTCGAATCCCTGCGTCGCCTTCGGATTCTGGCCGTAGTTCGCGCTGGCATTGATCGACGGGTAGTAGCCGCTCGTCGCCGACTTGTGCGTGGCGCGCGTGGCCTCGTACTGAGCCGTCGCGGCGCGCACGGTGGGACCCTCGAGCGCCATTTTCGTCAGGGCGCCCTCGTCGATGTCGATCCGCCCGATGTCCGTGGTGTCGGACGCCTGCGCCGTCACCGTCACCGGCGACGCGATGAGTCGCGTCAGCGCGGCGTCGGCGTTGGTCAGCGCATTCTGCGCGTTCAAAATCGCAAGCTGTGCCGTGCCGACGCCCAAGGCCGACGTGAGCGAGTCCGCGCGCGTGGCGGCTCCGGCGATCATCTTTGCGGCCGAAACCTGAAGCTGCTGCTGCGCTTCCTCGAGCTGGCGGCGGGCCGCGGATTCCTGCTCACGCGCGGCAAGAATTGCGAAGTACTGGATCTTCACGTTCAGCGCGACGCCGTAGCGCAGCGAAATGTCCGTGGCGACCGCGGCGTCGAGATTCGCGCCGGCGGCCTTGTAGTTGTACCAGTGCGCAAGTCCGTCGAACACCGTGAGGTTCGAGCTGATGCCGCGGCTGTATGTCCACGGCAGCCCCGAGATCGGCACCGGCGTGCCCTGAATGAACTGCGTGCCGCCCTGATTCGTCGCCGAGTAGTTCAGCGTCAGGCTCGGCAGGAACTGCGCCTTGGCGAACGTGACCGCGGCCGCGTCGCCGCGCTCCGCGTTGCGGCCGGCGACGGTCGTCGGCGAATACTGAACGGCGAGTCGGACGGCATCGTCCACAGAGATTGGACGCGCGTTGTCGGCGCCAGACTGCGCCAGCGCGATGGCCGGCGCGAGAGTGAGCGTCAGGGCACCGCGAATGAACCAGGACTTCATTTCTTCTCCGTGCGCGGCGCGTTTTCGCGCTGCATCTGGTCGTAAATGGTTTTTTGCTCGGGGGTGAGGACCTGCATCAGGCGCTGTATGGCACGAGCGTTGACCGAATCCGTCGCGGGACGCACCGGCGCCCGAAGGATCGAGTCAGCGCGATTGCGCTCGTCCAAGATATGGTCCGCCGAATCGCGCTGCGCCTGCGTGAGATGGAGATCATCCCACAGCTGCTTTCGCGCCGCGAACCGGTCGAACGGGTTCATCGTCGAGCGAACGACCAGGCGGTCGGCGGAGACGCCGATCGCGGCGCCCGCAAGTGCGGCGCCGAGGTAGAACGCGAGGGCGATGCTCTTCGAACGTGTCATTCAGTGCTAATGGCGACCGGTCAGAACGCGGAGGCGGATCTGCTGCTCCGTGAGCTTCCCGCGCTCGGCGACTTCGAGGAGGTCGGCGGTCGCGGGATCGACGATGGTCTGGTAGGCCATGCTGCGCGAGACCTGCATCTGTGAGCGCACGATCACGGCGCCGGCGACGATCACCGCGAAGCCCGCGGCCATCAGCCCGACGCGCAGCCAGCGGTCCGGCACCGTCCACCATTCATCCGCGGCGATCGCGGCATCGATGCGCGCGTTGATGCGCTGCTCGAAGCCCGCCCACCACGACGCGTCGGACGGCGCCTCGTAGATCGAGCGCAGTTCGCGCGTCAGGTCGTCGTCTCGAACCAGTTCGGGTCCGCGAAATTCATTCGTCATAGTTCACTCCGTACCGAGCCGAGCACTTCGCGCAAATGCGACCGCGCGTAGTGCAAATCCGATCGCGCGGTGCCCTCGGGAATTCCGAGTGTCACGCCGATCTCCGCATGCTTGAACCCTTCCACATCGTGCAACACGATCACCGCCCGCTGCCGCGGCGGCAGCGAATCCAGCGCATCCTTCAGCCGCTGACGCAACTCACTCGATTCAGCCGGATCTCGAAACGGCGACGCCACCGTCTCCGGCAGCTCATCCGCATCGCGAACCTTGCGGCGCCGCGTGATGTCGAGCGCCGCGTTCGCGACGATACGATGCAGCCACGCGCCAAACGCCTGATCCGGCAGGAACCGGTGAAGGGCGCGATACGCGTGCAAGAACGCCTCTTGCACCGCGTCTTCCGCGTCCTCGTGATTGACGACGATCGCCCGCGCCACCGCATATGCGCGCCGCTCGTGCGTGCGCACCAGCGCGGAAAACGCCTCGCGTTCCCCCCGCTGCGCCGCGAGCACCAATGCACGCTCGTCTGCCGGCCGTTCAGCCACGATGCGTGCCCTCGCCGGCACCAACCACGGTGACCGATCTGCTCTCGCAGCGGCGGTCATTCGAACCCCTCACGATTCACACTCCAAGTACGGGCCGTCGGACCCGAACGTTGGCCTTCGCGGTGTAACCGGCGTCACGAAGCGGCGCTGCCGCCCAGGCCCAATAATTCCGCGCGATCCCGCATGGAGCGGATGACGAGCGCGATGTGCGCATCGAGGTCGACGCCGAGTTCCGCGGCCCCGCGGGTGACGTCTTCGCGGTTCACGCCGCGTGCGAAAGCCTTGTCCTTCATCTTCTTCTTGACCGATGAGGGCTCAAGATCGTTCACGCTGCGCGACGGGCGCACCAGGGCGCACGCTGTACACAATCCGGCCAGTTCGTCGACCGCATACAGTGTTTTCGCCATCCGCGTGTCGCGCGTTACCCCGGTGTAGTCCGCATGGCCCAGAATCGACTGGAGGATGTCCTCCGGATACCCGAGCGAGCGCAGGACGCGCACGCCCTCGGATGGGTGCTCCGCATCCGCTGCGTGCGCGTCGTTCGGAAAGCGCTCGTAGTCGAAATCGTGCATCAAACCGGCAAGACCCCAGCGCTCGACATCCTCGTTGAACTGCGCTGCGTATGCCCGCATCGCGCCCTCCACCGCGAGCATGTGCTTGCGGAGCGAGTCGCTCGGCGTCCACTCCTCCATCAAGGCAAGAGCGGATTCGCGCGACGGCAGCGGCGTATCGGCGGAAATCTTACGGCTTCCCGATGAGCTTATCGAGATCGCCGTTCTGCGAGTTGAGCAGATCGGTCGCGGCTTTCTTCTGCGCATCGGGCACGATCGCGAGCGCGTCGGTCACGTCGGCGTTATGACGGTCGCGATACTCCGCCATCATCTTGCGAAGCTCGCGCATCGACGACTGCATCTGCGCCTGTTCGGCTGCCGAACTCGTCGAATTCGAGAGCGCGTTGTCCCCCGCGCTGAAACCCGGCTGCGACCTCGACGCCGCGCCGGACGCGAGCGGCATGGTCCATTTGCGGACGGAATCGTACGACGCAAAAAACTGCGCGTTGCGGTCGTTGAGCTTCTTTTCAACGGCCTTGAGCTGCGCGACCGTGGAGTCCGGCAGCGACGCCTTCTTTTTCTTGTCGATGAGCAGCGACGCCGGATTCAGGTCCTGCAGATCGCGGCTGGACGGCGTCTTCGCGGCAGACGATGACGAAGCCGGTGCCGAGCTCGACGAGGCCGACGGATCGCCGCCGCCGCCGCGGGTGCGCTGCGCGAAGGCGAGTGAAGGAATGCAAACGGTCGACACAAGAGCGACCGCAAAAAGTCGTGTGCGCATTGGAGTGCGTCCTCCAGAGATTTGTTTGAAGAGGTGACGGCCCTGCCCAGGGAAATTACAACGCCCGCCGCTAATGTGCTTGTACGGTCGCCCGGCCCTTGCCATGGCGCCAGAACAGCATCAGCGGGATCGACAGGCACAGGGCGAGACCGCTCAGGATGTAAATCCGGGAAAATGCGAGGACGCTGGCCTGGGCGGTGACCATCCGGTCCATCACCATCAGCGCCTGCTGATGCGCGGCGGTCGGGTTCATGCCGCGCGCGACCATGCCCCTGGTCAGGAATTCGAGCCGGGCCTGCGCGTCGGTGCCGATCGTCACGACGTGCTGGGTGAGCTGGCTCTTGGCCTGGAAGGTGAACCGCGAAAGCATCGTTGCGACGATCGCGATGCCGAGCGAGCCGCCGAGCTGGCGCGTGAGATTGAACATGCCGGTGCCCTGCGGAATCTCCTGCGGCCGCAATTCCGCCATCGACGCGCTCGTCAGCGGAATGAAGATCAGGCCGAGTGAAATTCCACGCACGATCAGCGGCCAGAACATATCGCTCGCGCCGGCGTCGATCGTCAGGCGCGACAGCGTCCACATGCACCAGAGAAAACCGAGCACGCCGGCCGCGATCAACGGCCGCGCGTCGATCTTCGACGCGAACCGTCCCATCAGCGCCATCGTCACCGCCGAAGAAATCGCGCCGGGAAGAATCACGAGGCCGGTTTGATTCGCGGTGAAGTTGTGCAGTCCCTGCAGGAAGATCGGAAGCACGAATACGGATCCGAACAGCGCGAATCCGAGCAGCATCGCCATCGCGACGCCGGTCGCGAGCTGCCGGCTCTTCAGCACGCGAAAATTAATTACGGGCTCTTTGGCGGTGAGTTCGCGCCAGACCAGGCCGATAAATGAAAACGCGGAGATCACCGCGAGCGACGTCACGAAACGCGACTCGAACCAGTCGTAGCGTTCGCCGCGCTCGAGCATCCACTGCAGCGCGCCGACTCCGGTGGTGAGCAATCCGATGCCGAGCCAATCAACCGTGTCGGCGCGCTCCTGATGGTCGGCGTTGCGCACGTAACTCCACACCATCATGCCGGCCATCAGGCCGAGCGGAAGATTGATGTAGAAAATCCACGGCCACTCCCAGTTGTCGACGATGAATCCGCCGAGCGTGGGTCCGAGCGTGGGTCCGACCATGATGCCGACGCCGAACATTGCCTGGCCGATCGCGACTTCCTTCGGCGGGAAGGCCTCCCAGAGTGTGGCTTGTGCGGTGGAGAGCAATGCGCCGCCTCCGAGTCCCTGCACGACGCGCCAGAACACGAGCGCTCCGAGCGACCGCGATGCTCCGCAAAAAACCGACGCGAGCACGAACAGCCCGATGGAGAATGTGAGATAGCGGCGGCGCCCGAAATACGCCGACAGCCATCCGGACATCGGGATGACGATGACGTTCGCGATGATATATCCAGTGGAAACCCACGAGATCTCGTCGAGCGTGGCGCCAAGATTTCCCATCATGTGGGGAATCGCGACGTTCACGATCGAGGTATCAATGAGCTCGAGCATCGCGGCCATCGTGACCGCGATGCCGATCAAATACTTGTATCGGTACTTATCGGCAGATGGATCCGCCGCGGGCGTCATCATTCGAAAGCCTGTATGATTCGCTTACTTCGTCGCGACGTGTGCGGTGATCGACATGCCGGGGCGCAGCGGTCTGTCCGTTCCGCATCCCTTGGTGATCTGGATGCGCACCGGAACGCGCTGCACCACTTTCGTGAAGTTGCCCGTCGAATTATCGGGCGGCAGGAGCGCGAACTTCGCGCCCGTCGCCGCGCTGAGGCTCTCGACTTTCCCCTCGGCCTCGCAGCCCGGATACGAATCCACTTCGATCGCGACCGGCTGGCCGACCCGAATGTCGGCGAGCTGCGTTTCCTTGAAGTTCGCCGTGACCCACACCGCCGAATCGGATACGAGCGTGAGCAGCGGCTGTCCGGGCTGAACGAGCTGGCCGACTTCGATCTGCTTGCGGCTCACGATTCCCGAGACGGGCGATGAGATTTTCGTGTACGAGAGCTGCAGCGCCGCGTTGTCACGCGTCGCTTTCGCGCTCGCATAGCGCGCCAGCGCGAGCTTGCCGCCGATTTCGGCGTTCGAGACCTGTGCCGCCGCGCCGCCCGCCTGACGCTGCAGCGCCGCCACGTTGGCGTTCGCCTGGTCGAACGCGGCCTGCGCCGCGTCGAGCTGCTGCTTCGAGATGATCTGCTTCGCAGCGAGTTCCTTGTAGCGCGCGAGATCCGCGGTGGCTTTCGCCTGCGCCGCTTTTGCGGATTCGATTTGCGCCTGAATCATCTGGCCCTGGCTCGTCGCGCTGCGAATTTGCGCCTCGGCCTGTCCGTCGACGCCGCGCGTGCCCGCGACGTACGCCGCGGCGGCGAGATCGGCATCGGCCTGCGCCAAACGATCCGCGTACTCGGACGAGTCGATCATCACGATCGGCTGCCCGATTTTCACGTGGTCGTTTTCATCGACGCTGAGCGCGCGGACGAACCCGCCGACTTTCGCGAGCACCGGCACGATTGCGCCGTCGACCTGCGCGTTGTCGGTCGTCACGTGGCCGCGA
>DASYSH010000337.1:0-6012 GCA_036003525.1 Gemmatimonadaceae bacterium
CAGATCGCGTTGCCGCAGGCGACGAGCAGCGCGTGCGTCGGCGACAGCCCAAGCATGCGGCCGATGGCGACACCGGTCAAAATCGCGGCGATCACGACGCCGACGATCGACGCGAGCAACGGCAGCCCCGCCTTCAGGAACTGCTGCAGATCCGCGCCGAATCCGAGCAGCACAACGGCGAGTTCGAGCAGAAACCCCGCCGCAAACGCGATTCCTGTATCGAAACGCGCCGGCGGGGTCCAAAATGCCCGCACGATCGCACCGATCAATATCGCCAGCACGATCGCTTCGAGCGTCGGATGCCCCACGACGGCGGTAAGCGCCAACTCGGCCCCCCACGCCAGTGCCGAGACCGCAATCACGAGCGCGAGGCCGGGAATCATTGCTAATAATACATCACGGCAGGCAAATTCTCCGTCACCCTTTCTCTGGATTCTCGATGCGCCCGTTTCAAATCGCCGCCCTGATTTCGCTTGCCGCCGCCGGATCGCTCGTCGCGCAAGAAACGCCGACCGAACGCGAAGCGGCGCGTGATGTGCTCAAGAAAATGTCCGCCCTCGAGCAATCGCTCGACATTCCCGGATGGGTGACGAAGCTCACCGCGCCCAACGCGGCACGAGACCAAGTCGCCGCACGAGCGAAAGAGCTCATGGACAAAGAGCTGCTCGCGATGGGCGACGACATCACCAGGCATCCGGAGATCGGATTCGTCGAATTCGAATCCGTCAAGAAGCTCACGGACTATCTCAAGGCCCACGACTTCACGGTCGAAATGGGAGTGGGTGGTCTCAAGACAGCGTTCATTGCGCGCTACAACAAGAACAACGGCGCGCCGAGCCTCGGCGTGATTCTCGAGTACGACGCGCTGCGGGGCACCAAGGGTGCGTTCCACGGCGACCAGCATTCGACGCAGGGTCCGATCGGAATGGCCGCGGGCATCGCGATGGCGGAATATCTCACCAAGAATCATCTGCCGGGCAGCGTCATTATGTACGGCACGCCGGGCGAAGAGATGATGCCCCCCGCCGCAAAGACCCAAATGTTCAAAGCCGGCGTGTTCAAAGAGGCGGACATCATCGTGCGCTCGCATTCGAGCAGCAGCACGTCACGCCCCGCGCCGGGATTCGGGTCGTGCTGCCTCAACATCAATGGCACCAAGTACACGTTCAGCGGCGCGCCGGCGCACCAAATGACCGCGTGGAACGGCCGTAACGCGCTCACCGCGACAATTCATTTCTTCGACAATATCGATGGGATCCGGCAGAATATCCGTCCGGAGTCGAGAGTGCAGGGAATCATCACCGAGGGCGGCGCGGCGCCGAATGTCGTGCCCGATCATGCCGTCGCGGACTTCTATATTCGCTATCCGGACGCGATCTATCTCGAGCAGCTCACAAAAATGGTGGACGATGCGGCGCGCGCCGCCGCGCTCGGCACCGGCACGAAAGTAAAGATCGATCACTATGGTGAGGCGCGCGACGGCGTGTCCGAGGCCACTCTCGCCGAAGTCGGATTCGCCTATCTGAAGAAATTCGGCGGCACGAACGTGCAGGCGGAGCCCGGTAAGGCGCAGGGCTTCGAGGAGACGGGCACGGTCGCGAGCGCGATTCCCGGCCTCGGCTTCAGCGCGCAGACGTCGAACAATCCGAACCACACCTATGAAATGCTCGCCGACGCAACCACGGAGGTCGGGCACAAAGGGTTCGTGATCGACGCGGAAGCGATGGCATCGCTGCTGTTCGATTTCGCAACGCATCCGGACTATCGCGCCGCCGTAAAGAAGGAGTTCGACGGCATTCACGCGCTCTTCGGCGAATACCAGGAAGCGCTGAAGAAGGTCTATACGCTGCCGGTCGTACCCGATCCGCAGTAACGCACGCGCGAACCGCTCGCGCGGGACTACGCCCGCGCGAGCAGTCCCAGCGCCGTCCGCACGGCACCGCGCGCCGGAACGACATCATCGGCGTGCAGCATCATGCCGGGAATTGCGCTCTTCAAACGCATCTCTACGAGTTTCCGCAGCCAGCTCCCGCGTCCAAACATTCCGCCGGCGAGCGCGACGGGAATCGCAGCGCGCTCATCGGTAAACAGCTGACGCGCGAGCGTGCGCACGTGCACGACGAGTTCTTCGGTCGCGAGCGTGAGGAGGGAGTTCGCGCGCAGATCACCGGTCGCAGCAACGGTCATCACGGGTGTCGCGAGCAGCGCAAAATCGCGCGACGTCGCGTGCGCGGCCCACGGAATGAGTTCGTCCGGACTCTCGAGCTCGAGATGCTTGAGGATCGCGCCGAGCAATCCCGTCTCGGGCTCGCGGCCATCGGCCGAACCGGTGATCACGCTCAGCGCACGACGGCCGATCCATGCGCCGCTTCCCTCATCACCGCAAATCGGGCCCCATCCGCCGCACCGCGCCATCTTCTGGCTCGGGCCGCGCCCGTACGCCATCGACCCGGTGCCCGCAATCAGCACGATTCCCGCGTCGTCCCCGAACGCGTCGTTGAGCGCGATCACGGCGTCGGGCAGCACGACGAGCTCGTCGGCGAGCGACAGTTTCGACAGCGCATCTTCGAACGCGGAATACTCGGCATCGCGTCCGACACCAGCGACGCCAACGCACAGCGCCGACGGCATTTCGGTATCCATCTCGCACGCCTCGAGCGCTTCGCGGACGAGCTTCGCGATCACGTCCGCCGAATGTCCGGCCTCTCCCGGCCGCACCGCACTCGCGACGCCGGTGACGCTCGCGAGCTCCGCGCCGGTCCCGTCCGCCACGATCACGCGGGTCTTTGACGCGCCGCCGTCTACGCCGATTACGATGTTTGTCATATGCGAACAAAACAAAGTGTCCACATGAGGTTTTGCAATGCTCAGCGCGCGTCCGCATCGCGCATCAGCGAGCAAAAACTTCGCAGCTCGTCGGCGTTCAAGTCGGACACGACCCAGTATGCCATTCCGCCCGCGCTCCAGTTCGCGACCTGAAATCCGCGGTGACTTTCGAGGTGCGGCGGCACCGCCTGTTCCGACGCCACAGGATAGGTGACGACGTTGATGACGTGCGCGCGGCGCTGGTACACGAGTGCCGCCACGGCGCGGCCACCCACATAGTCGAGACGTCCTCCCACGAGCGGAAACCCGTCGGCTTCCAGCCGCGGAACCGCCGGCGAAAAATCGAGCTTGCCCGTGAACCATGGTTTCACGGTATGCTGATCGCTCGAGACGATGTCGGTGAGGTGCCCCTGCTGCAGCGAGCGAACATGCGCGGTGATCAACGCGTCCGCGGTCGGACCGCTCAGCGGCGCCGCGCTGCGAGCGCCCATTACGTACGCGGTGCCGATCATCGCGACGACTGCCGCGGCCGCGGCCCACGACCGAATGGAACGCGACGCACTTGACGCAACTCGTTGCGGTGCCGCATCCGCCGCGGCTCGCCGGATCGAAGAGAGCACGCGTTCGCGCAGTATATCCGGCGCGCGCAACGGCGGCATATGGCGCTGAACCGATTTCACAGAATCCAGCAGGCGGGTGAACTCGCCGGCGCACTTCTCGCATGTGGCCAGATGCCCGGAGAGCTGCAGCGCTTCACCGGCATCGAGCTCGCCGTCGATATGCGCACCGAGCCGGTCGAGGACCCACTCGTGCGTCGTGTCAGCCGGCATCGCGAGCCTCGCGTGGAACCAGGGTTTGCATCCGTCGCCGCGCGCGGGAGAGCCGGCTCATCACCGTGCCGATCGGCGCGCCGATCGCAAGTGCGATTTGATCGTACGCGAGCCCTTCGACTTCACGAAGAATCAGCACCTCGCGGTCGGCGGCGGAAAGTGAGTCGAGCGCCCGCGTGAAGGATTCCGCCGCGTCGCTGCGAACCAGATAGAGTTCCGGCGTCGCGCTCTCGACATGATCGCTGTGATGCGTTTCATCGAACTCCACAAACGCAATCTCGCGCGCGCCGCGCGTTCGCGCCGTCGCGCAGCAGTTGCGCACGATCGCAAGCAGCCACGCTTTTCCGTTTTCACCGCGGTACCCGCGAAAATGCCGCACGGCGCGCAAAAACGATTCCTGCACGGCGTCCTGCGCCGCGTCTTCGTCGCGCAGGAGGTACCGAGCGAGCGTGTACGCCGCATCGAGATGCGGGAGTACGACTGCCTCGAACGAGTCCGTGCCCAGATCTGCCACAACCCTCTGCGTTGTTCGCGTAGACGACGGTATTCCACGGACTAGACCGCGCGTGCCGCCCGTTTATTCCACGGAATAAAAATACGGCGCTCCGAGTCTCCATGTGCGAACCCTCCTGGAGCAGCGCCACCGATGTCCGACTATATCGAGCACGAGCACACGCACGACGGCGTGGACCGCAAAGGATTCCTCAAGTGCATGGCGTGGGCGGGCACCGGCGTCGTCTGGGCGCTCGTCGGCGGCGTGCCAAAGTCCTACGCGCTGAGTTCGCTCGCCACGATGACGCCCGCGCAGAAGAGCGAGATATTCTTCGCGCAAATCAGCGACAGCCATATCGGCTTCAGCAAGGCCGCGAATCAGGACGTCACGGCAACACTGCAGCTCGCCGTCGACCGGATGAATGCGATGCCCCGGCGGCCCGCTTTCGTGCTGCACACCGGGGACATCAGTCAGCTCTCAAAGGCCGCCGAATTCGATACGGCCGATCAGGTCATCAAGGGCATCAAGACCGATCGCGTCTTCTACGTACCCGGCGAACACGACGTGCTCACCGACAACGGCGCCCAGTATCTCGCTCGCTATGGAAACAAGTCATCGAAGGGCTATTACAGTTTCGACCACAGCGGCGTGCACTTCATCGCGCTCGTGAACGTCATGGACTTGAAAGCCGGCGGGCTCGGCTCGCTCGGCGCCGAGCAGCTCGATTGGCTGAAGCGCGACGTCGCGCCACTGAAGAGCAGCACGCCGGTCGTCGTCTTCGCGCACATTCCGATGTGGGCTGTTTATCCGCAATGGGGATGGGGCACGGACGACAGCGCACAGGCGCTTGCGCTTCTCAAGAAATTCGGATCGGTGACCGTGCTGAACGGTCATATTCATCAGACGCTGCAGAAAGTTGAGGGAAATGTTCGCTTCCACACGGCGTTTTCGACGGCGTTTCCGCAGCCCGCGCCGGGCACCGCGCCCTCACCGGGACCGCTGACAGTCGAGGCTGACAGACTCAAAAGCGTTCTGGGTATCTGCAGCGTCACGTTCGTTCCGGGTGCCCACACGCTCGCTATTGTCGACTCCACGCTCGACGGCGATGCGGTCGCGGCCGGCGCGATGATGGCCGGAATGAACCATTCCGCAAACGCGACAAAAAGGACCTTTCCCAAGCTTCCGGCGAACAGCATCGGCATCGACAACTTCGCATTCGCGCCAAAAACGCTGACCGTAAAGACCGGCACAGCCGTCACTTGGGTCAATCGTGACGATGTGCCACATCTAATCATCAGCACGACCGGGAAATTTCCGAACTCGAAGGTGCTCGACACCGAGCAGCAGCACACGGCGACGTTCGACACGCCAGGAGAGTACCCATACTTCTGCTCGATTCATCCGACGATGGTGGGAAAGATCGTCGTCAAATGAGCCGGCGTTGCGGTCGCGCTCGCGGCGCGATCACGAATGCGCCATTGACTTGTCTCTCTCAAGTAGGGTACGTGCGAGGACAGGATCGTCTCTCATGTAACTGGAGTCTGCGATGGCGGAGCGTCAGAAGGGCTTTACCTTGATCGAGCTGTTGATCGTCGTCGTCATCATCGGCATCCTTGCCGCGATCGCGATTCCGAAGTTCGCGAACACGAAAGAAAAGGCGTATGTCGCCTCGATGAAATCGGATCTCCGCAATCTGATCACTGCGCAGGAAGCCTATTTCTCGGACAACAACAGCACGTACGCGCAGAGCACGACCAACCTCGGCACCAATTACAAAGCGTCGAGCGGGATCACGGTTACGCTGAACAGCGTGACGAATACCGGCTGGAAGGCTTCCGCGACGAGCGCGTCGACGGCGAAGAC
>DASYSH010000338.1:0-2344 GCA_036003525.1 Gemmatimonadaceae bacterium
GAGCGCGCGATGGTGGCGGGCCCCGGTTGCGCCGCCGCGGACGCTTTCCCGCATGGCGGTCTGCGCATCGGCGCGCGACGCGCGCAGCGCCGGCACGATGCCGAACACCGCCGCCGCCACCAGGCCCGCGAGGATCGTGAACACCAGGACCGTCGGGTCGAGCTGGACGTCTTCCACGCGCGGAAGATTCGCCGGACCGATTTGCAGCAGCAGCTTCACGCCGAAATCGGCAAGCGCGAACCCAAGCAGCGATCCACCGGCTGCGAGCACGAGCGCTTCCGCGAGCATCTGCCGCACCAGACGGGCGCGGCTGCCGCCAAGCGCGGCGCGCACCGCGAGTTCACGCTCGCGCCGCGACGTGCGGACCAGAATGAGATTCGCGACGTTCGCGCACGCGATGAGAAGAACGAACATGACCGCGCCCATGAGCGCGAGCACGATGGGGCGCACATCCGCCACGAGATTCTCGTGCATAGGCTCGGCGCGGAAGTACACGCCCGCCGTTTGCTTGATCGGAAACCGCTGCCGCAGGTCGGCGCCCAGCGCGTCGAGCTGAGCCTGGGCGGCTCCCACGCTCGCTCCGGGCGCCAGCCTGCCGATCACGCGAAACTGCACGTTGATGCGTGACGCGAGATCCCAGTTGATGCGTGACGCGAGAAGCAAATCGGGAACGCGCGTGATGCTCATGCGCGCGGGGAAGAGCAGTTCGAACTCGGGACCCGCGACGCCGACGATCTGCGCATGATTGGTGCCGATCGTCACGATTTTTCCGATCGCGCTCTTGTCGCCGCCGTAGTGACTCTGCCAGTACGGATAGCTGATGCTCGCGCTGAAGGTGAGCGGCGGCGGCGCGACGATCGGGAATGCCGCGCCGGCCGGCAGCGCGGGCGGCGGCGGTGGCGGCGTCGCGTCATCGTCGTTGAAGTCGCGGCCCGCCGCCATTTTCACGCCGAGCATCGACATGAGGTTGATCGTCGCGTTGCCGCCGCGAATCTGCTGCGGCTCGGTGCCTTCCTCGACGACCGGCAACGGGAACGTGATCACGCCCGCGAGCCCGCTCAGCGATTTGATCTGCTCGCGCATGTCCTTCATGTCGCCGGGCGCGATCTGAAAATCCGTCACGTGCCGGTTCCGCATGTCCGACGTCACGATCACCAGACGGTCGGCCTGCGAATACGGCAGCGGTTTGAGCAGCACCGCATTTACGACGCTGAAGATCGCCGTGCTCGCGCCGATGCCGAGGGCGAGCGTAATGAGCGCCGTGATGGCGAACGCCGGATTTTTCCGAAGGGTGCGAATACCGAACGCGAAATCGCTCAGCCAGGTGCTCACGGGATCTCCCTTGTGTGCTGGAACGGACACAGGGATCAGAGCATCAACCGTGCCGTCCGTGGCTAGGCGTAACTCTATGCAATATCGGTGATTGCGCGCCCGCTTTGTTCGTGCGGCTGTGCGGAAGTGGGATGGGGTGTCCCACAAACGAAAACTTCAAGCGATTGCGGGTCATGGCAACAAAGGGGACCAGTTAACAATTCTTGGGGTGTTGGTTTCGAACTAACGGCGACGGAACAGGTTGAGCGCGGGCATTTTTGCGCACCGGTCTGTCCTGTCGCCGTTAGTTCATCAATTGAGAACCAACAGCCGTTAACTCATCCCTTTTGTTGCGGTAACCCACAACCGCCGTGTCGCAGCTTACGCTTGCGCCGGCTGCGGCGGCGTGGCGGGCGTGGTCGCGGGCACGGTGGCTTCGCCCTTCTTCGTCCACCGCTCCTGCAGCTCCTCGAAGTAGGTGAAGAACACGGGCGTCACGTACAGCGTGACGAGCTGTGAAAACGCGAGGCCGCCGACGACAGCCACACCAAGCGGTCGCCGCGTGGTCGCGCCCGCGCCCCACCCGATCGCGATTGGAATGGCGCCCATCAGCGCGGCCATCGTGGTCATCATGATCGGGCGGAACCGGACGCTCGCCGCTTCGAGGATCGCTTCGGACGGAGTCTTGTTCCCGTGCTTCTGCGATTCGATCGCGAAATCGATCATCATGATCGCGTTCTTCTCGACGATGCCGATGAGCATGATGATGCCGACAAAGCCGTACATGTCGAGATCCATGCCGAGCACGACGAGCGTGGTCAGCGCGCCGAACGCCGCGAACGGCAGCCCCGTGAGAATCGTGATCGGATGGATGAAGCTCTCGTACAGCACGCCAAGGATCACGTAAATCACGAAGATCGCGAGCACCAGCAGCACGAGCAGGCCCTGCTGTGTACTCATGAACGCCGCGGCGATTCCGGAGAAACTTCCGGAAATCGAGGCCGACTGCACCATCGCAGCCTCGCGCTCAACG
>DASYSH010000339.1:0-39604 GCA_036003525.1 Gemmatimonadaceae bacterium
GGTGACGACGGCGCCGTGAGCGCGTGCGGATCGCGCGCGACGCTCGCCGCGACGAACGCGGGGATCCAGGTCCAGTATGAGTAGAGTTCCGCCATATGGCCGAGGTAGCCGCCGGTTGCGAGGCGCCACCTGCGCTCCCGCACCACCGATGCGACGAGTGACCATGAAAACGGGCGCGACTCGAATGCGAACGGCCCGTCGCGATATCCCGCGAGGACGATCACCGCGGCCGCGAGGGCGCTCCCCGATGCGAGCAGCGTGATGAATGCGACGCCGGCGTCAGGCAGTGCGTGCAACAGGTACGGCCCGGCTTTTCCGATTGTCAGCGCGCCAACAACCGCGCCGACCGCGAGCCCACGCCGCGCGCGAAACCAGGTCGCCGCCATTTTCAGCGCCGGCGGGTAGACGCCGGCGAGGCACACGCCGGCGGCAAAGCGGCTGGCGAGAAGAATTGGATATGTGGCCGCAAATGCCATCGGCGCATTTACAATTGCGCCGAGCGCGGCGGCGACCGCGAACAGGCGTCGCGCGGGAACGACGTCCGCAAGATTGAGAAGGGCGGACAGCGCCGTGCCGACGACAAAACCGAACTGCACGGCCGTTGTCAGCGCCGCGACTTCACCGCCGGAAAGATTGAATTGCTGGCGCAACTGACCTGCGGCGGCGCTGCCGGCGAACCAGAGCGACATCCCGAGGAGTTCGGCGACCGAGAGCAGTGCAAGCATTCTCCACCGGCCCGGCGCCTGCTCGTCTTGCGTCACCACGAGTTTTCGACGGCACTGGTGAAATTACTTCCGCTCATCGACGTCTGATCGGCCAGGTGCAGCAACTCGGCTTCCAGCGTCATCGGATGCGCCTGGATGAAATGCTGAAGCTCGAGTTCCTGCGCTTCGGTGAGCGTACCCTCCGGAAGCGTTCGCAGGCGGCGATCGAGCAACAGCGATCCGAGCACCATATGCTGCAGGAGAATTCCACCCTGCGTGAAGTCGAAGCCCGCGGCGGTGATCGTGAACGTCTCGACTTTGCCGATGTCGTGCAGCAGCGCGCCGGCGGTGACAAGGTCGACGTCGCCACGCATCGCCTTGGCCGACGCGCGTGCGATCGCGCCGACCTCCACGACGTGCAGCAGCAGTCCGCCGATTTGCGCGTGATGCCCCTGCGCCGCGCCCGGCGCGCGCTCGAACTGCGCGCGAAACGCATCGTCGGCGAAAAACAGATCCACCGCGAGCCGCAGCTTTTGCGACTTCATTTCGCGGCGCCATTTGTCGACCGTTTCCCACAGCTTCACCACATCGACGTTCACGCGCGGCAAAAACTCGTCGATGTTCACCGCGGCCGGCGCGATGACCCGCAGCGGCGCGCTGATCTTGAGCTGACGGCGTCCCTGGTATGTATCGACCACGCCAATCACCTGCACGACGCAGCCGGCTCTCACCCCCTCGATAAAGGGAAGCTGCTCCTTCCACACGTTCGCGGAAATCTGCCCGCTCGAGTTGCCGAGCTGCAGCACCGCGAACGGGTCGCCGTTTTTCGTGACCTTGTCTTCGCGGCTCCGCACCATGAGCTCATGCTGGACGCGGTCGCCGATCTCAAGCGATGCGAGGTCGAGCGCGCTCACCGCGTCATCAGGGCTGGGTCACCCATACGATCTCGCCTTCCGCGTCGATTCCGAGCTCTTCCTGGAGGCCGCAGACTCCGCACGTCTTCTTTGCGAGCCACGCTTCATTGAGCTCGGAACGCTTGTCCTTCGCGACGGGCTTCACGACGAGTTTCTTGTACGTGTACTCGCCACAATTTTCGCATGCATGCGCTCGCGCGATTCGTTCCGCGCGTTCGCGCGTGATCTTCGCCATCGCTTATTTTAATTCGCCGGACGGACCGGTGCCGGGAATCGAGGGAGCGCCCGTGTCGATCGACCGTCCGCGCAGCAGTTCGCGCATTGATCCGATCGCGCCCATCACGCCGGCTGCCTCCGCGGGGAGGAAAATCGTCGATCCCTTTCCCTGCGCGAGCGACGGCAGCGCTTCCAGATACTTCAGCCCGAGCAGGTACATCGCCGCTTCACCGGGCGGCAGTGACGCGGTCAGCAGCTTCACCGCCTCGCCCTCGGCGTTCGCCATCGCGAGCCGCGCTTCCGCCAGACCCTGCGCGCGCAGGATCGACGCTTCCTTTTCGCCCTGCGCTTTCTGGATCTGCGATTCGCGCAAACCCTCGGACTCGAGAATCGCCGCGCGCTTTCCGGCCTCGGCGTTCGTGACCGCGGCGCGGCGTTCGCGTTCCGCGCGCATTTGCAGTTCCATCGACTGCTGAATGTCCCTCGGCGGTTCGATGCTCTGCAATTCCACCCGCGTCACATCGACGCCCCATCCGAGCGACGCCTCTTCGATCGTCTCGCGCATGCGCTTGTTAATCTGGTCGCGGCTCACGAGACACTGATCGAGCTCCATCTCGCCGACGATGTTGCGCAGCGTCGTGCGCGTGAGCGTCTCGAGCGCGAACGGAAGATTCTGCACCGCGTACGTGGCTTTCTGCGGATCGGCGACGCGGTAGTAGATCACGGCGTCGATGTCGATCGTCACGTTGTCCTTCGTGATCACCGGCTGGCTCGGAAAGCTCAGCACTTGTTCGCGGAGGTCGATGCGATTCGTCGTGCTCGCGATCAGGCGCTTGTTTCCGGAAACGTCGGAGGTGAGAAAGCGCACGTCGATCGAACGCGGCTGCTCGATGAACGGAATCAGGATGTTGAATCCCGAGCGGGCGAGACGGTGGAACCGGCCGAGCCGTTCGATCACCATCACCTCGGCCTGTCCGACGATTTTGACGGAGCGCGCGGCGGTCATTACGCCGATGAAGCCGACGGCAACGAGGAAGTAATAGAAGATGGTCATATGAGCCCGGCGACGGGTGAGGGTGTCCGTGCTGATAGTACCGCCGCGCTTCCGGCGCGGCAACGCATCGCGCGGATTTGCGCCGCGCCGCCCGGCTACCGCGCGTTCAGGGCTTGAAGTCCGCGATGAACAGGTTCACGTCCATCGACTTCGAATCGGCGCGCTGCGATGCCCAAATCAGTTTCCTGCCGTCCGGGCTGAACATCGGAAAACCGTCGAAGCCTTCGTCGGTCGTGATTTGCTCGAGGCCGTTGCCATCGAGCCCGACTAGAAATAAATCGAAGTTGCCGCTCCGCGGGTTCTTGTAGTTCGACGAGAAAATCAGCCGCTTTCCGTCGTGCGTCCACGACGGCCCGAAATTCGCGCCGCCGAGATGCGTAACCTGATGCTGGTCGCTCCCGTCGGCGTTCATCACCCACAATTCCATCTTGTTTGGACGCACGATCCGCTGCTTGAGCAGGTCCTGATAGTCTTTCAACTCCGCGGGATCGGTCGGGTGATATGCGCGGTACGCGATCTTGCTGCCGTCCGGTGACCACCACGGTCCGCCGTCGTATCCCGCCTGATGCGTGAGCTGCCGAACATCAGACCCGTCGACATTCATCGTGTAAATGTCGAGGTCGCCGTCCTTCAGCGAGGTGAATACAAAACGTTTTCCGTCCGGTGACAGCACGCCCTCGGCGGTGTACGTGTTGTAGTTTGTGATCCGCTTGATACCCGTACCGTCGCGATTGACGGTGTAGATGTCGAACGGATCGAGACCCCACACGTATCCTTTTGCGGGATCGAGTTTCGGCGGGCACTCCGCCTGCGCCGCGTGCGACGATCCAAAGAACAGCGACTTGCCGTCGGGAAGAAACCAGCCGCAGGTGGTTTTTCCCTTTCCGTTCGACACGCGCTTCAGCGCGGTGCCGTCGACCTTCATCACGTACTGCTGATCGCAGGGGCGCCCATCGCGCGATGACTGGAACGTGATCCACCGGCCGTCGCGGCTGAAATACGCCTCGGCCTGCGTGCCGGTGTTCGTCAGCTGGCGGACGTTGATGAGATGCGACTCGCCCGGCAGCGATGGGGTCGCGATGTTGACCTGGGCGTACGCCGACGTCGCCGCCGCGACGAGCGCGGCGGCGAACGCGAGAGAAATCCGGCGCACGTCTACTGCTTCGGCTTCGAAGCCGCGCCCGGCATCGACGCCGCGAGCGTGAGCATTTCTTTCGTCGTGGTGCTCTTCTTCAAAATCTCGATCGCCTTGAGGAGCTGGCGATCGTCGGCAACCTGACGGCGCTTCGCCGTCGAATCGCCGAACGCGAATCCGGAAATCCTGTTGTCGAGCACGCGGGTGATGTACGGCGCGCCGGCGTCATACAGCTTCCGGTCGACCGTCACGCCCTTCTTCACGAAGCGCTGATACAGTTCGTCGCGCATTTCCGGCGTCACGACGAAATCGGGCTTTACCTTCGTCTTCATTTCGAGCGCGTACGCGTCGAGCGCGAGCGCAGTCTCGAGTCCGTTCTTGCCGCCGAGTTCGCGCGCGAGCTTTTGTTCGGTGGTGGTGAGCGTGTCGTACGCGACGATGACGTCCGGCGTCACGGCGCCGCCGCCGTAGACGATGCGGCCGCCATCCGACTTGAACTTCGGACGCGCCTTGCGCGCCGAATCCGTTTCGAGCGAATCCGGATGCGTTTCGATCAGCTGTCCTTCGTCCGTGAGGATGCGGTCTTTCTGGATCGAGCGGCCGCTCGGCGTATACCACTTGCCGGTCGTGATCTTGATCATGTAGCCGCCATCGAGTCCGTACGTCGTCTGCACGAGGCCCTTGCCGAACGACGTCATGCCGAGGACCAGCGCGCGGTCGTGGTCCTGCAGCGCGCCGGCGACAATTTCCGATGCCGATGCCGTGTAGCCGTCCGTGAGAACCACCACCGGAAGTGTCGGCACCATCGCCGGATTCTCAGACGTGTACGTGATCGGCGGTTCGCCGCGTCCGCGCTGCGTGAGAATTTCCTTGCCCTTCGGAAGGAAAATATTCGCCATCAAAATCGCCTGGTCCAGATAGCCGCCGCCGTTGCCGCGCAGATCGAGCACGACGCTCTTTGCGCCTTCGGATGTCAGACGCTCCAGCTGCATTGCGACCTCGGACGCCGCCGTCGCATTGAACTGCTGCACCGGGATATACGCGGTCTTGTTGTCGAGCATGATGCCGAACTCGACCGCCGGAATGCGCACGACGCGGCGCGTGAACGTGACGGGGAAGGGATCGGGAATTCCGGGACGCAAAAAGCGCGCGGTGACTTTGGTGTTCGGCGGGCCCTTGAGGTGCGCGGAAACCGAATCGGTCGGCCAGTGATGCGCCTTCACGTTGAACGTGTCGACAAAAACGATCTGATCGCCCGTCATCATACCGGCGTCCGATGCGGGCGTGTGCGGGAAAACCTTCACGACGATGATGTTGCCGTGCTGGTCTTCGATCGACATGCCCGTGCCGGCGTAAAAGCCGCCGGTGTTCTGGTTGAATGCCTCAACCTGCTTGGGCGTGTACAGCTCTGCGTATGGATCTTTCAGCTGCGCGATCAATCCGCGCGCGGCTTTTTCGTAGAGCTGACCGACGTCGACGGAATCGACGTAGCGTTCGGCGACCAGTCCGAGGACCTGATCGAACAATTTTGCGCCCGCCTGTGCACTGCGCTCTTGAATGACGAAGGCGCCGGCTACAATCGGGATCAACAGGAGGCCCGCAAGCGCGGCCTTTGGGAGGCGAGACATGTGACTCCAGCGGACAGAAGGTTGGACACGGAGAATACCCTTTCTCTACGCCCCACGCAAAGGAGGGTTCCTTAAAAGATCACGGATACCTGTTACGATGTCCGGAAGACCGTCATCCGGGATCCCGAACGGCAGCTCCAACTCTCAGGATCCCCGCGGCCCGATCGAATATTCGCAGAACCAGGCCTTTCCGTCCTGATCGAAGGACGCATCGCGCAAAACGCCGGCCGCGACGAGCATTTCGTGGGCCGGCTGCAGGACGCGCTGGAGGTGAGACGGGTACCGCTGGACCAGCGGCAGCAGCGCGGCGAGCCGCTCGAGGGGAACACGCCAGGTCGACCCGGTTTCAGCGCGCGCGACCTCGAGGAGGCGGTAAATCCGCCGTGCGACCGGTGAGTTGAGCGCGAAATAGCGCGGGGCGAGCAGCGTGATCGTGTGACCCGCCGCAAGATTTGCGCGCACCGCAGACGAAAAAACGATCCGCGCGTCGCCGGGTTCGTTGTTGGTGAGCGTGGAAAACAACGCGAGCTGATCGCGATCGGTCAGGCGGCGACGGTCGATGTGGACTGATGAGAGCACCGTGATTTGTCCCGTGACATCGGTCGCGGCCGCCGCGTCGTGATACACGCCATGCGACTCGAGCGTCGTGCGCTCGAGGCGCGTCAGGGCGGCGCGGAGCTGTTCGTAGGTGCGGCCGTCCACGCGACGTCCCATCGAGCGCAGGAACGCGTGCAGCGTGAACGAGAGCGCGCCATCCGCGGGAGAATCCGCTTCGTGAAATCGGCGCAGCAGCTCGACGTACACATCCTGATCGAAGGTGCCCGGAAGCCGCTCGCCCGGCGCCGGGAGAACGCGCCAGCGACCTCCTCCGTCCGCCGTGAAGTCGATCGCCGAATCGTCGGCGGAATCGCTGAGCCGAAAGAGCGGAAGCGCCTCGAGTGAGCGATCAAGCACCACAATGCGAGACAGCTGCCGTCGGCGGGGTGGGGTCAAGCGAGTTCTATGACCTGGCCGGTGATGTTGGTCGCCTCGCCCGAACAAAGAAAGGCGATGACTGCCGCGACGGACTCGCGCTCGACGTACGCGAATTTGTCGCCCATGGAATCGAGATTGGCGCCGGTCCGGATCGCGGTCGGCGCGAGCGCATTCGCGCGGATTCCGTGCGCGCGCTCCTCCTGCGCGACGGCGCGCATCAACGCGGTGACGCCCGCTTTCGACGCGGCATAGCCCGACACATTGGCGACCTTGCCGCCCGGGAGAATCGCGGCGGCGGCCATGAAGACAATTCCGCCGCCCTCGGTGCGCATGAACGGAATGCACGCGCGCGTCGCGCCGTACGCGGAGCCGAGATTGATCGAGAGCTGCCGCTGGAAGATCGCGGGATCGCTTTCGCCGACCGGGCCGCTCATCGCGAACCCGCCGGCGACGTTCGCGAGCGCGTGAATTTTTCCGCCGTTCGCGGCCGCGATCTGTGCGAACACCGCAGCGGTTGCGGCAGCGTCGGTGAGGTCGCAGCCAAATGCAGAAACGGTGAGTCCGCCGGCGCGCATCGCGCCGGCGAGCGCCTCCGCGCTCGCGGCGTCGCGGTCGATGATTGAAACCGTTGCGCCGCGCTTCGCGAACTCTTTCGCGACGACCTCACCGACCTGCCCCGCGCGTCCGACACCGGTGACGACGGCGCAACGGCCGTCGAACTGGCGCGCGGGCGCGGCGCCGCTCATCGCAAATCCTCTCGCCCGAGCGCGGCGCGAACCGCTTCGCGAATTGCGATCAGCGCATCGTCGGTCGCGGCGGGCGAATCATGCCGCACGCTCAATTCGATACCGTCGGCGACGCCGATGCGACGCCAGGATTCCGGCGCGTCGCCGTCATGCGAAACCGCGTGGTCCGCGCCCGCTCCGAGCGCCGGCGCGAGCGACTGCGCGACGCGCTTCTCGAGCAAATCGCCCGTGACGCCGAGCATTTCCGTTTTGATCACGTCGAGCGTCTGCCCTTCGCGCTGACGGATTTTTATCGCGAGCAGCTGGAGCAAATGCCGGTAGTGATACGTCGCGGCCGTGCCCTTGCCCTCCGGATGATCGAGCAGTCCGCTCGCCACGTAAAAACGGATCGCGCGCGCGCTCGGCGTCGCGCGGGCAGACGCATTCGTGGGACGCATGCCGGCCGCGTCGACGAGCGATGTCGCGTGCGCCGCGAGTCCCCGGGCATTCCAGGGCGCGTGGCGCGAGTGCGCGCGGAGCAGAGCGACGGGCGTGTCGGGCATCCGCGTAGGATAACTCTGGCGCCGGGAAACTTCGAGGAACGCATCCGGCATGCGCATGCATGCCGGCGCGCTGAACGACCGCTACTTCTTTGGCTTCGCCTTTTTCGCCGGCTTCTTCGCTTTCGCGGCCGGCTTCTTTGCGGGCTTGGATTTTTTCGCCGCCGGTTTGGCCTTCTTCACAGCCTTGACCGGTTTTTTGGCCGGTTTCTTGGCTGCGGATTTCTTCGCTTTCGGCGCGGGCTTGGCCGCCTTCACTTTCGCGACCTTCGCGGGCTTCGCCGCTTTGGCGGGTTTTGCCGCCGCAGCTTTCATCGCGGGTTTCGCGACCGGGGCCGGTGCAGCCTTCGCGGGAGCAGCGCTCTTCTTCAGCGCGGCCGCGGCGCTGGCGGCGGCAGCAGCGGCAATCGCGGCTTCGCCTGTCGGCTTCTCGGCCGGCCGGCGCCCGCGACGTCTCGGTGCGATGCTTCCGCCGAAAAGATCCGGCTCCTCTTCGTCGCTGCCTTCACCGGCATCGACGAGTTCCGTCGCCTCAGCGTCGTCGTCGTCGTCGGATTCTTCAGCGCTGTCCCAAAGCGAATCGCTCTGGTCCTTGTTTATCGCCCAGCCGCCATCCTCGTCTTCATCGTCGTCATATGGAATGCCGCCGCTGAAGCCGCCGAGTTCTTCTCCCTCGTCGTCGCGGTCGAAGGATTTTTCGCTGTTCATGCTATCGCCGCGAGTCATGGTGCCTCCTATCGAAATAAAAATGCCCGATGCTACAACCGCTGAATACACTGGTCGAGTCAAACCGTCAAGCGCCGTCAGACTACGGCGGACACGCCTACTATGCTGTCCAAGCGCACACAGTTAGTGCGCTTCGTCGATGAAATGCAAGGACGTGCGGCCGAGCACCATTCTGCGCAGCGCCGCCATGACCGAAGGATCGAGATGCGCGCCTGCGGTGCCCGACAGCAAGTCGAGCGTTTCCACCGGCGTAAGCGGTTCCCGGTATGCACGGCGCGAGGTGAGCGCGTCGAACGCGTCGACTGCGGCCAGAATACGTCCGCCGAGCGAGATTTGTTCACCGGCGAGTTGACGGGGGTAGCCGCTGCCGTCCCAGCGTTCGTGATGATCCTGAATCGCCGGCAATACCCGCGCGAGCGGCGTGAGCGGCGTCAGGATGTCCATGCCGATGCGCACATGCTCTTTGACGCGCGTGTATTCCTCTTCCGTGAGCGGCCCCGCCTTGTGCAGCAGCGCCTCGGGGATTCCGATCTTTCCGATGTCGTGGAGCTGGCCCGAGAGACGCAGGTCCTCGACTGTATCGTCCGGCAATCCCATGGCGGAGGCGATCGCCGCGCTCATCGCCGCGACGCGCTGCGAGTGACCGCGAAGAAATGGATCCTTCGCCTCCTGCGCGTTGACGAGCGCGCGCACGATCGAAATCGAAATCTCGGCGAGCAGCGCCTGCTCCCGGCGGAGCTCCTCCGTGCGCAGCGCGACTTCCTCGCGAATCATCCGCTCGACATTGCGCTGCTGAATTTCCATATCGCGCTTTCGGAGCGCGCGCTCGACGGCCTTGGCGAGGTCGTCGAGCTCCACGGGCTTCATGAGGTAGTCCATCGCGCCGTGGGCGAGCGCCTCCGTGGCCGTCGGCGCGTCGTTCACGGCGGTGAGCATGAGCACGGCGATGTCCGGACGCAGTTCGATCGCGCGCGGCACGACCTCCGTGCCCGACATGCCCGGCATGCGGACGTCACACAAGAGCGCATCGAATCGTTCGTTCTGCAAAATCTCGAGCGCGGCCGCGCCGCTGTCGGCGACGGCGACGTCGTAGCCGCGCGCCTTCAGAAATTTTCCCATCGCATTGCGGATCGACTCCTCATCATCGACGACGAGCACGCGCCGCACCGCGGGTTCACCGATGGCGCTGAACGCGCGCGAAATGCGCACCGATGCGGGAGTCTGCTCGCTCATTTTTGCGCGGCGCTATTGGCGTGGGCGGGGTGCGTCTTCGACGAATTCGACGGTCACACTACGGGGAATGATTCCCGCGGCGACGCCGCGCGCAAGCAGTTCGCGAATTGCGTTCCGACCGCGATCGCCGTAATCGAGCGTCCAATCATTCACGTACATGCCGACGAACGTGTCCGCTTTCGCTCGATCCAAGCCGCGCGCGAACCGCATTGCGTGATCAAGCGCCTTCTGGCGATGTTGCAATCCATATGCGATGCTGTCGCGAAGGTGTCGCGAAATCATCTGCATTAGCGGCAATCCAAGGTCCTTCCGGATGACGTTCCCGCCGAGCGGCAATGGGAGGGTCGTTTCCTGAAACCACCATTCGCCCATGTCGGCAACGAGGTGCAGTCCTCGGTCACCGAAAGTGAGTTGCCCCTCATGAATGAGCAGTCCGAGGTCTACTTCGCCGTCCACGACCGCATCTTCGATCTTGTCGAATGGCGTGAACACGGGCACGAAATCCGGCTCATAGAGGCGCAGCGCGAGATACGCGCTCGTCAGCGGCCCCGGGATCGCGATTCGCTTACCGCGCACATCGGCGCGTGTTGCAGGTGTGCGCGAGACGAGACGCGGTCCGTAGCGGTCGCCCATCGATGCGCCGCTGGTGAGCAGCGCATACCGATCGGTGAGCGATGCGTAGGCGTGAATCGACACGGCGGTGACTTCAAGTTCGCCGCGCAGTGCGCGCTGGTTCAGCGTTTCGATGTCCTGCAGCTCGTGGACGTACTTGATGCCGTCGGTTTCGACGAGTCCTTCGGCGAGGGCGTAAAACATGAACGCATCGTCCGAGTCCGGGCTATGTGCGACGTGAATCACTCGCGTCACGGTTTGGCTTCTCCAATTGGTTTGAGGGCCGCGTCGATATCCGGCGCGTGCTCTTCATACTCTTTAATTTTCTTTGCGCGTTCGGCTGGGGCGGCCGCAATAAGCCGGCGCTGGTATTCCGCCCGCGCTTTCATATCCTGCCGCAGTCCCGCCGCTTTCATTGCGAGCACGAGGCCGAGCAGGTGTGTCTTGTTGGTGGCGAGAATAGTATCGGCTTGCGCGCGCGCAAACTGCGCGTCGCCGCTCACGATGCCGATCATTCCCATATCGTAGCGCGCGTGGGAGTCGAGCGGGCCGATCATTTGGTACGCCTCGATCGCCATCGGCGCGAAAATTTTCAGACTGTCGGTCTTTCCCTGCTCTCCGTAGCGCATCACGCGGTCGAACAGCCGGCTCGCGCGCTCTTCGGGGCTCATCGACGAAATATCCGGTGCGCGAACTCCCGCGGGTGCGGCAGCCGCCGCGTCCGGTGTCGCGCCCGCCGAACTCCGGCTGACGCGCTGGCCGATCAGAAATGCGACGAGCGCCATCACGGCTATTCCCGGCACGATCCATGGAAGCGCCGACTTTACGCTCGGCGTCGTCGCGACCGACGCACCGCAGTGATGGCAAAATCGCGCGCCGGGTGTGAGTGGCTGCTCGCAGGCGGCGCAGTTGGCGCCGGAGAGGGCCGCGCCGCAGCTGGCGCAAAAATGCCCGGATGCCGCCGCCTTGCAGCCGGGGCATGTGGTGGAATCAGGTGAACTCATGACCAGAAAGCTAAGTGGTATAACACTTCCAGCGGGAACGGCGATGCGACACTGATTTGCCCCGCGCGCGACCGGGGGCCGATATTAACGTGTTGCGAAACGCCGCATCGGCGTCCGATGCTATTTCCGGTGTCTGTCCCCAGGTCCGAGGTTCGCGTGGCCGGCCCATCACGATCATTGCTCGCCGACCTCACCGGCGCGTCAAAAAAAGACATTCTGAAGCTCGCGGAAACGCACGGAGTGCGGTTCCTGCGGCTCACATTCACGGACATTCTCGGCGTCAATAAGAACGTCGAGATTCCGTCCTCGCAATTCTCGAAGGCGCTCGACGGCGACATCATGTTCGACGGCTCGTCGATCGAGGGCTTCGTGCGCATCGAAGAGTCGGACATGCTGCTGTCTCCCGACCTCTCGACGTTCAAGGTGTTTCCGGGCGGCGATCCGCAGAGCAGGGTTGGGCGGCTCATCTGCGACATTACGACGCCCGAGGGCCAGCCGTTTGACGGCGACCCGCGCGCGGCGCTCCGCCGGCAGGTCGCGCGCGCCGAAAAGCTCGGCTACACGATGAACGCGGGGATGGAAGCGGAGTTCTTCCTGTTCCGCCCCGCGGCGGACGGTGGGCCGGCGACAACGACGCACGATGTCGGCGGCTATTTCGATCTCGCGCCGATGGATCTGGGCGAGGAGGCACGTCGCGCAATCGTCGACGTCCTGGAGCAGATGGGATTCGAGGTCGAGGCCGCGCACCACGAAGTGGCGCACGGCCAGCATGAAATCGACTTCCGTTATGCCGACGCGATGACCACCGCGGACAACATCGCGACGTTCCGGTTCGTCGTGAAGCATGTGGCGCAGCAGTTCGGGCTGGTGGCGTCGTTCATGCCGAAGCCGGTGTTCGGACAGAACGGCAGCGGGATGCACACGCATCAGTCGCTGTTCCGTGAAGGACAAAACGCGTTCTTCGATCCAAAGGGGGAGTTCGAACTGTCGAAGATTGCGCACCGGTACATCGGCGGACTGCTCACGCACGCCCGCGGAATGTGCGCAATCACGAACCCGCTGGTGAACTCATACAAACGTCTCGTGCCGGGATTCGAAGCGCCGGTGAATGTCGCCTGGTCGATGCGGAACCGTTCGCCGCTGATTCGCGTGCCGGCACGCCGCGGAACGGGGACGCGGGTGGAACTCCGCAGTCCCGATCCCTCGGCCAACCCGTATCTCGCGCTCGCCGTGATGCTGGCGGCCGGAATCGACGGCGTGGTGACCAAGGCCACGTCTCGCGAGCCGGTTGAAACGAACATTTGGGAGATGTCGCATCGTGAGAAGCGGCGCCTGAAGATCGACGATCTTCCGCACGACTTGAACGAGGCGTGTGACGAGCTCGAGAAGGATGAGGTAATCACGGCAGCGCTCGGGCCGCACATCAGCTCGCATTTTCTCGCGGCGAAGCGGAAGGAGTGGCGCGAGTACATTACGCAGGTGTCGGCCTGGGAACTCGAGCGTTATCTCGCGAAATACTAGGGGCGCAATTGCGCGTGAAGTTTGAGCACGTTGTTCTCAGCATGATGCGCGGCGAGTGAGGGCGCGGTTTCGCGTCCTGTTCGCGGCGCTCGTGCTGTGCAGTGCGTCGCCGCTGACCGCGCAAAGCCCAGCCGCATCCCCGGCGGCGGGCTGTGCCGTCGACAGTCTCGATGCCGCGTTTCCGGTGCGCTGGATCGGGACGCGCGTTGGACAAATCACCGTGCGCGCGCGCAACATCGAGACGCCGTTCAAGTTCGCGACGACTCTCGCACACTATGTCCATCGCTCGACGCAGCTAAACGTCGCGATGAACGAACTGAGTTTCGCGCCCGGACAGGTGATGGATTCGCTCGAGATCAAGGAATCCGTGCGCCGGCTTCGCGCCACGGGGCTCTACAGCGAAATCATTCTCGAGGGAACGCAGTGCACGCCCGGCGTCACGGACATGACGCTGTGGACTCGCGATGCGTGGAGCCTGAAGAGCAGCCTGCGGTTCGCCGAGGCGGGAACGTCGCGCGCGACATTCTCCGAGGTCAATGTGCTTGGCACGGGACGCGCGATCGCGCTCACCGGGGAAAACGTCAACGGGCGCAATGCGCTGGCCTTTTCGCTGATAGATCCTCACCTGTTCAACACCCGCATCCGCGGAGCGGCGCTGCTGAGGACCTTCTCCGACGGCCGCGCGTGGGTGTGGAGCCTGCGCACACGGGAGCAGTCCGACCGCGACGTATGGCGCGCGGCGTTCACCAGCACGCAGGAACGCCGGCTGGGCAATGACTCTGCCACGAGCACGAACATCGACATCACCAAACGCGCTGATGCGTTCACGCTGACGCGGCTGCTGGCGATCAACGAGTTTGCCGCGTACGCGCTGGTGGTCGGTGCGGAGCATGAGTTCGCCGACGAGAACGTGACGCAGCCGGGTGGATCGCTGAGCCACAATTCCGTCCAGCGAAACTTCTCCGCGCCGCTGCTCGGACTCTCGCGTCGTTCGCGCCGTTTCGGATCGATCGACTGGCTCGTGCCCGGCCAGGCGCCGGCCGAGCTGCGCGAAGGACTCGACGGCGAGGTGGTGTTCGGCATGGGACACGAGCTGTTTCGCGATACACGCATTACGCATCTCGACGGCTGGGCGGGGATCACCGAGTTGCTCGGACCAAATACGGTGTTCACCGGCGACGTGTGGTCATCGGGATACTGGTCGCATGATTCGGTGCAGAACGGAACGTTGCGCGCGGCGCTGACGGTGATCCGGAAAGCGCAGAGGGGGATGTGGATCGTTCGCGGCGGGTGGGAGCACATCTACAATCCCGACCCGGATGTGTTCGCGCTTTCGACGATCGATCCGCTGCTGCGATTGCTCGCGCCGGCCTCGCGCCTCGCGGAGCAGGCGGCCAGCGCCTCGGCGGAGCGCTCGCTTCACATGTTTTCGAGTGAGGGCCGCTGGGTGCTCGACGGGGCGCTGTGGGTCTCGCTGTCCGACCGGCGCCGCAGCTTCGACGGCATCGCACTCGACCCGGCGAACTATCGCGCGATGATCGTGGGAATTGGTTTCCGCCAGATTCGCAACCAGCCGACCCAGGCGCCGATACGCCTCGACATCGGGCGCGCAGTGTGGCGATCGCAGGGACTGCCGAACCGGTGGATCGCGGTGCTGTCGACGGTGCCGTGGATCAATGCGGGACGAACGAGAGATGGACTAAGAGAGGCGAGATAGAACTGCGAAACTACGGTTTACTGTTGGTCGGTTAACCACGGCAAATAATCAGTCCGGGCCACGAACCGTTTCGAAATGGTTCGTGGCCCGGACTGATTTCCACACCTTGGTTAACCGACCAACAGTTAGTGGTTAACAGTTAACGCGCATTTGCTGTTTTCAAACCGGGAACAGCATCTCCCGGTACCTCGGCAACGGCCACTCTCCATCCCCGCAATTAATCTCCAGCGTATCGCTCGCCTCGCGCACCGCTGCCATCGCATCCGCGCCGTCGGCGGTGAGGAAACGCGCCTGCTTCTCGGGGTCGTGATGCATCGACTCGGCCTTGGCGATCGCTTTCACGAGCGCGGCCGTCGCATTCTGCAGCTTCGTCACGAGCGCGCCCGCTTCGCTCGCGGCGCGCAGCATCGGATTCGGCTTCACGCCCGCTGACTTCGCGCGAGCGGCGGCGGCCGACAGCGACCCCGCATACGCGTAGCCCGCCGGAAGCACCATCGTGTTCGCCATTTCCGCCATCGTGTGCATCTCGATCAGCATGTCCTTGATGTAGCGCTCGAGGCGGATGTGGTAGCGCGAATCAATTTCCTCTTTCGCGAGAATGCCGAGATTCATGAACAGCTCGCGCGACGGCTTGGTGACGATCTGCGCGAGCGCCTCCGGCGTGCGACGGAAGTTCGGCAGCCCGCGCTTCTTCGCCTCCTTCACCCACGCATCGGAATAGTTGTTGCCCTCGAAGCGCACCGCAGTCGTCTGCTTGAACGCGTCGCGAATCACCTTGAGCACGGCGTCGTCGCGCGATTCGGTGCTTTTCAGCTCCTTGCGGATCGACTCGGTGAGCTCGCCGATCGCTTCGGCGACCGTCGCATTGAGCAGCATTACCGGAAACGCGATCGACTGGCTCGACCCGACGGCGCGGAACTCGAACTTCGCGCCCGTGAATGCGAACGGCGATGTGCGGTTGCGGTCGGTGTTGTCCTTCGCGACATCCGGAAGCTTCGCGACGCCGAGCTGGATCATCGCCTGCGCCGCGCCCTGCTTGCCGGTCTTGCCCGCCGCGATGTCCTCGATCACCCGCGTCAGCATGTCGCCCATGAACACGGAAATGATCGCCGGCGGCGCTTCGTTTGCGCCGAGGCGGTGCTCGTTGCCCGACGTCGCGATGCCCGCGCGAATCAGCCCCGCATGCTTGTGCACGGCCTTCAGCACCGCCGCAAGAATGAGCAGGAAGCGGATGTTCTGATGCGGCGTCTTGCCCGGCTTCAAGAGATTGACGCCGTCGAGTTCGTTGTCCGATGTGATGGCCATCGACCAGTTGCAGTGCTTGCCCGATCCGTTGATACCGGCAAACGGCTTCTCGGCGAGCAGCGCCTGCAGCCCGTGACGCAGCGCGACCTTCTTGAGAATCGACATCACGAGCTGGTTGTGATCGACCGCGATATCGGTCTCTTCGAACACCGGCGCCATCTCGAACTGGCACGGCGCGACTTCGTTGTGGCGCGTCATGATCGGCACGCCGAGTTTGTAGAGTTCGAACTCGACCTCGGCGATGCACGCGAGCGTACGCTCCGGAATTCCGCCGAAATAATGGTCTTCGAGCTGCTGGCCGCGCGGCGGCGGCGCGCCGATCAGCGTGCGGCCGCCCATGACCAGATCGGGACGCATCGCGAAGTGATTGCGATCGATCAGGAAATATTCCTGTTCGGGTCCAAGCGTGGTGTATACGCGGAGCGCGCCCTTGTCGCCGATGAGATCGAGCAGCTCGATCGTCTTTTGCGAGAGGATGTCGCTCGAGCGGAGCAGCGGCGTGAGCTCGTCGAGCGCTTCGCCGTGATAGCCGATGAACGCGGACGGAATGCACAGCGTTTTCGTGCCGGGCGACTCAAAAATGAAAACCGGCGACGCAGGGTTCCACGCGGTGTAGCCTCGCGCTTCCCACGTCGCGCGAAGTCCGCCGGAGGGGAAGCTCGATGCGTCGGGCTCGCTCTGGATGAGCTGATCGCCGGTGAATTGCTCGACCGGCAGTTTGTTTTCGTCGAGCGCGAGGAACGAATCGTGCTTTTCCGCGGTGAGTCCCGTCTGCGGCTGGAACCAGTGGCAGAAATGCGTGACACCGCGCGAGAGGGCCCACTCCTTGATCACCGACGCGACTGCGGGCGCGATGTCGAGATCCAGCTTCTTTCCGAGGCGGATCGACGCGACAAGCTTCGCGTAGATCTCCTTCGGCAGCTTGTCGCGCATCTGGCGCGCGCCGAGCGTGTTCATCCCGAAGTACTGCGACGTCGGGACTGGCGACTCGCTGGCCGCCGGAATGTCGGGTGGTGAGACGACACGCGTGGCTATCGCACGCATGGCTGCGGAGCGAGGCGTAAGGTGTGAGGTGCTCATTTTTTGGGTCGGAGGCGGAGGCGAAGGTCGGCGGGCGGCGGCTGCACGATGTCGCTCAATTCGTGCAGATAATGCAAATATATCGTTGAATTTCGAAGAATTCAACGCCAAAAATGCAATTTTGGTTTCGGCTGCATTTCGATGGGCAAAAACAAAGGGGCGGCGCTCCTCGCGCCGCCCCCCGTGTCCTATTCCATTCTTATTATCTCAAGCCGCTTCCGCCGCCGGCTCCTCCACCTTCGCCACCACCCGGAGGCCGGCCGCCGCGACCGCCGCCGCCCTGGATCGGGCCGAAAACCGACTGCGGGTGCCGCACCTGCTCAGGAAGCTTGTCCCACTGTTCCTTGGTGAGCACGATCTGCGCTTCGGAGATCGACTTCGCGCCGAGCTCCTGCGCGTTGGCGAAGATTCCGCGCAGCTGCACCTGCACGGCACTCGGGTCCGCGTTGTGACCCATCGACGCCATCTTGGCGGCAACCTTGATGCCGAGCGTATCGATCTGGTGCACCAGCGAGTCGGCCAGCACGGTGAGCAGATCCTTCTGCGGCGCCGTCAGGTTGAGCTTGAGCGTGTCCGCGCGCTGGAGAATCGTGCGGAAAATATTCGGCACATAACGCTGCACCATGCGGGTGTACTGCTGCATCGTGTCCGCTGGTGTGCCGTTGCCGCCGCGACCGCCGCGAGCCGCGGCCTGCGCGGCAAGCTGCGCCTGACGTGCATAGTCCGGACCGATCGTATATCGCGCGGTGAGCTGCACGCGGAACGGGTTCGTGATGATCAGCTGGTTCGAGCGCTGGTCGCCGAACTTTTCGTTCACCGAGTACTTGAACGAGTTGGTGTTCGGATCGAAGCCCGTCACATACAGCAGCTGGCTGTTTGGACGCGCCGGCTGTCCCCAGCCCTCAAGATGGTTCTGTCCGTGCAGCAGCAGGTCCGCGCCGGCCATCGGATTGGTCAGCGCAAACGAGATCATCAGGTTGCGGTTGAGACCGAAGCGATCCGGACGGTAGTTGATCTGCATGCTGAGGTTCGGCAGCCACTCGGTGCGGCACGAATTGCGCTGCGCGATCTGGCCGAGCTGCGACTCGAGGCACGAGCGAATGCGCGACGGCGCGGCCGCGAGCAGGTGGTTCATGCCGTTCGCGAGCGCAGTGTCGGTGGTCGTCTTGGGATCGTAAATGAACGCGCGATCGTTCGACGAGCCGTCGCCGTTGATGTCGCCGCCGACCATCGGCGTATACGGCGCGCCCGACGTGTAGCTCGCCACCGCGGTGAGCTCCACCGAGGGGTGCACCGGCCACGTGGCCGTGAGCTGAATGTTGTGGCGCCGTTCGTTGTCGCTCGTTCCCCAGCCGACGATGTTCGGATTGCCCGCCGTCGTCGGTGAGCGGAACAATCCGGCGGCCGATCCCGTCGCGCTGCCCTGGTCACGCGAGAGCGAGTAGGTGTACGACAGCGACATGTTGATGCCCTGCGGCGTGAAGCCGTTGATCGATGTCGTCACCTGCTTCGACTCGTTGCCGAGATTCGAGTTCACGCTGTACACGCTGCCGTACGCGCTCTGCACGCGTGAGTTGAGCGACTGCAATGCGCCGGTGGTCGGCACGATCGCCTGCGGCGTGACGTACACGGGCCGGTTGGCTTCGTTGGCGATCGTGAACTGCGGCGATGCCGTGTTCAGATTCAGATCCGTGACGCCGTAATAGTTGACGCCGCGGGCATACGATGCGTCGATGTTGACGGTGTAGCGCTGGAGAATGCGGCGCTGCACACCGAGCGACCCGCGCCAGGCGCGCGGCGACTCGAAATCCGGTGCGAACGTCGTGACATTCGGTTTGTTCGCCGAGAGAACGTTCGGAGCCGAGTTCTGTCCGCCGAGGCACTGCGTGGGAATCGCGGCGGGGTCGTTGATCATCGACGACCAGTCGGGAATCGGCGTCGCCGAGCCGATGCAAACCAGCTGCGACTCCGAACCCGGAAGACCGGTCGCGTCGAGTGCGTTCGTAAACAGACCGGTCGGAGCGCGGCCGCGGAACTCGCCGATGCCGCCGCGAATTACGGTCGTCGAAAGACCCTGGAACATGTTCGGTCCGCCGCCGCCCGCACCGCCGCCGCCGCCACCACGGCCGCCGCGTCCACCACCACCACCGCCGCCACCGAATCCGCCGCCCTGCTGGCCGTTGTTCTGGCCGTTCTGGCCGGGGCGCGTCGTCGTATCACCCGGCGCGCGCGGCGGCGGTGCGGGCGGAAGTCCCGAGGTCCATGTGAATCCAAGCCGCGGACTGACGTGCGTTTCCGACGGGAAAAGGCTGGTGTTGCGCCCGAACAGTGTCTCGATGTCAGGATTGTACGCCGGACGGCCGTCGAAGCGGGTGCCTTCCGCGCGCACGCCGTACACCATCTGGAACGCGCGCGAGACGCGCCACGCGTCGCCGAGATAGATCGCCGCGTTCTCGGTATCACCGGTGTGCACCGTCGGAGTCAGCGTCCGCGTGAACTGACTCGGCAGATTGTTGTCGAAGTCGGCCAGCGAGTTGTACGCCCACGAGCCGAGCTGGTTCGTCGTGTTGTTGTTGTTGAACGTCGTGATGTTGCCGAATACGCCGAGCTTCCAGCGGTGCGCGCTGCCGGACTTGAAGTAACTCGCCTCGTCCGTGAGCTCGATCTGTTTCGTCTCGGTCGAGGTCGGCATGCCGGCGTTGCCGCCGAACACGAAGTTGCTGATGCCCGTGAGGCTGTCCGGCAGCGCCGACGTCACGCGCACCATGCCCTGCGGCATCGTGAGGAACGGCTGTGCGTCGTTCTTCGCGTCATTGGCGTAGAGGCGCGCCTCGTTGATGATGCCGATATCGAACTGCGAGCTGAGGGACGCCATGATGCCGCCGCCGAGCGAGTGCGTGTCGCCGCCGTGCGCAGGCACGGAGAGCGTGCTGAGGCGCGTGGCGTCGAGCGATGACCAGTTCCAGTCACCGCGGATCGTGAGCGTGTGACGGTCGCCGAGCGCGAAGTCCATGCGCGTGAGCGCGGTGGAGCGATCGTTCGCCGCGTCGGTCGGCACGAGGAGCGACGACGTCGGAATGCCGTAATGGTTCAGGCTGCCGAGGAAATGTGCGACGGAGTCCGGCGACGCATTGGACCGCTCGAGCAGCAGATCGTTCGCGTTGAGCAGCGTGTTGATGTCGTTGGTGCGGATGCTTCCGTTTGCCGAGACGAACCAGAACGACTGGTCCTGCACGAACGGACCGCCGACGCCGAAGCTCAGCTGGTTCGACGTGTAGCGCGCGGTGCGCTGCGACGACGTGTCGGGGAACATCAAGTCCGGCTGATTCATCACATAGCCGGTCGAGCCCTGAATGACATTGGTTCCGCTGCGTGTCGTGCTCGCGACCTGCCCACCGGTGAACTGTCCGCGCGCGACGTCGTACGTGTTGGTGATGACGCGCGTGTTGCGCACGGCCTCCGACGGCACGCCGCCGGAGCCGAACGAGAGACCGTCGAGCGTGATCTGGTTCTGGTCCGCGCGCTGGCCCGCGATCACGAACGAGTTCGCGGTCGAGTCGGATCCTCCGAGCATGATCACGCCCGGCGCGAGCGATGCGACGAGCGCCGGATCCGACGCATCGACGGGGAGACGATACAGCTGTTCGCCGGTGAGATTTTTTTCCGTGCTGCCGGCCGTCGGACGATCGTTTCCGTTCGGGTTCGGCGCCGCGCGCACGACGATCTGTCCGAGGCGCTGGCTGGTGGGGCTCAACTTTGCGTCGGCCTCGAGACGGTCTTCGTCGGCCTGACGGTTGAGATTCATGACGAACGGCGCCATGCCGATTGCCTTGAATGTCACGCGGTAATTTCCGCCGCCATCCGGATAGAGCAGCGTGTACGCGCCCTTTTCATTCGTGGTGCGGAAACGCGTGACCTGCGTTTCGAGGGACATCACTTCGACGCGCGCGCCCGCAATGGGCTCGCCGTTCGGACCGGTAACCTTACCGGTAATGATGTCGGTGGTCGATCCAACCTGAGCGCGGGCCAGAGCCGGCACGCCGAACGCCGCTACGATAACGGCGACGGCAAAGAATAGTCGTTTCATGTCGTATAAGACGCATGAGACGACTTTCGCGTTCACCCCGCTTATACCCTACCACCAGCCCAAGAGTTTCCACCATCCGAGACCGGTTACTGTCCAAATCGTGATGGTCGCGAACGAGACGATCAGGCCCAGCCGCCACCAATCACGCTGCGTGATATAGTTGGCTCCAAAGTAGATCGGCGCGGTGGTTGTTCCGTAGTGTGTGAGCGATGCGCTGAGGTTCGAGAAGTATGCCAGGAAGAGCACGGCCACCAACGGCGGTGCGCCCGCCGCCATCACCACGAGCAAAAACGGCGTGAACATCGCGGTCGCGTGCGCGGTAATGCTCGCGAATCCGTAGTGCGCATAGAAATAAATGAGGAGCAGCACGGCGAGCGCGGCGCCCCAGCTCCATCCCGCGGTCATCGCCGCCGAACCCTGCGCGAATCGCGACGTCACGCCGCTCTGGCTCAGTGCCTCCGCCATTCCGAGCAGACCGCCATACCAGATGAACACGTCCCACGCGGGCTTCTCGCCGATGATCTCATCCCATGACAGCACGCCGCTCAAAAACAGCACGCTGATGCCAAGCAGCGCGACGACGGCGTAGTTGATGTGGTGCAGAGCAGTCGTCATCCACAGCCCGGCCACGAGCGCGAACACCGCGAGCATGATGCGCTCCTGGCGGCGCATCGGGCCGATCCGGTCGAGCTCTTCCTGCGCGAATCGCGACGCATCCGGAGTGCTCGTGATTTCCGGCGGGTAGATCTTGAACAGCAGCCATGGGATGAATGCGAGCGAAATCAGCGCGGGCACGGACGCGCCGATCAGCCATTTCGAGTAGGTGAGATCGATCGCGGCCGTGTCCTTCGCGAACTTTGCGACCAGGACGTTCGATGCCTGTCCGGTGAGAAACGCGGCGCACGCGACGACGTCGCACTGATAAATCGTGAAGAGCAAATATGCGCCAAGCCGGCGCGCCGTCGGGCCCGGCTGCGAGTCATACGCCTCGGCGAGACTGCGCGCGACGGGGAACACCACGCCGCCGGCGCGCGCGCTGTTCGACGGAAGAAACGCCGCGAGCAGCGTGTCGGTCGAGATGAGCGCGTACGCGAGGCCGAGTGAATTGCGTCCGAGCACGCGAATGAACAGGAACGCGATGCGGCGTCCGAGCCCCGTCTTGAGCACGCCGCGCGAGAGAAAAAATGCGCAGAGCACGAGCCAGACGATCGGATCGGAGTATCCGCTGAGCGCCTTCGCCGTCGGCAGCGTGTTGGTGAGCGCGATCGTCGAAACGCCGAGGAACACGACCGCGCCCGCGGGAACGGGACGCACGATGGAGCCGACGATCGTCGCCGTGAATATTGCGAGGAGGCGCCACGACTCGGGTGAAATCCCCGACGGCGCGGGAAACCAGAGCACGATGAGCGCCGATGCAACGACGGCGAGCCAGCGGTTGAAAGTGGACATGCGCGCGGAATATACGGGCCGGATGCGGAGTGCGTAGGAGGAATACGGGACACATTCGACTTGAGTAGCACTCGCCTGCGGACTAGGTTCCTCTCTCAGTGAAGTGCGGCGCCGTGGCCAAGTGGTAAGGCAGGAGACTGCAAATCTCCCATTCGTCGGTTCGATTCCGACCGGCGCCTCTGTATTTGACGGCAGAAGGCAGAAGACGGACGGCAGAAAAAAACTATTGCACGAACGTACCAATGTGTTGTAGCGTATTGCCGTCGCCCTGGAGACGCGTCCGGGCGCACCGGGACGACGGAAGGACAGAAGGCCGAAAACTCGTGAGAGTTTCCGGCCTTCTGCTATTAGATGGATGCATCTCGTTCTTCCCTCCTCACTCCTCACTCACCGCTGTTCACGCATCGCCCACTGCGCGGTCCACTCGTCGAGCCCTTCCTCGCTCATCGGACGCGCAATGAAATATCCCTGCATCACATCGCAGCCGAGCTGATCGAGCAAATCCCAGTCGGAGCGCTCCTGCACGCCCTCGGCTACGGACGTCATCTTGAGACTGCGCGCGAGCGCGAGACTCGCTTCCACAACCGAACGCTGCGTCGTTGAGTGCGAACAGCCGTTCACGAACTGGCGGTCGATCTTCAGCTCGTTGAACGGAAGTTTCTGCAATTTCGAAAGACCCGACTGTCCCGTGCCGAAGTCATCGATCGACAGCGAGAATCCTTTGAGGCGCAGTCGCGTCGCGACGTCGATCAGCCGTATGGGATCGCGCGCGACGTACGTCTCGGTGAGCTCGAGCGTAATCCAATCCGGCTCGACGCGATGCTCGAGGCACAGGGCGTTGGCGCGCTCGGGCAGGTCCAGCCTGTCGAACGCGCGCGCCGACACATTGACGGCGATGCGCAGTTCGCGTCCCGTTTCACGCCAGCGGCCGACGCACGCGATCGATTCGCGCAGCGAATAATCGGTGAGCGATGCGCTGAGATCGTCCGATCCCTCCATCAGCGGCACGAACGAATTCGGCTGAAACAGTCCGAGCGCCGGATGCTTCCAGCGGACGAGCGACTCGACGCCCGCGAATTTTCCGGTGCGCATCCAGATTTTCGGCTGATACACGAGCTGGAGTTCCTGCCGGATGAACGCGTTCGTCAGGTCCGCCTCCGGCGCCATCTTCGCGTCTTCCGCGCGCGCCGGCGCGACGTCGCGCATTTTCGCGAAGAGCGCATCGAGCTTCTCGGCTGTCAGCGGTTTCGCGACGGAACCGAGCACGCGCAGCCCCTGCACCTCGGCGAGCATGCCCGCCGTCTCGACCACGCGCTCTTCCTCGACGCTCATGATCGCGAACGCCGACTCGAGACCGAGCGCGGCAAACGCGCGGATCGTCTCGATGCCGTCGCGTTCGGGCATGCGCAGATCGCACAGCACGAGATCGAACCATGCGCCCGGCTGCGTCACGGCCGCGAGCGCCTCGCCGCCGTTCGCCGCCTCGGCCACGTCGGTCACGCCCGCGTGTCGCAGGACGGTGCGAACCCAACTCCGCACATGGCTTTGGTCGTCGATGACCAAAACCCTGAACGATGACGGGTTCGTGCCGTCCGTCTTGTCGCGTCCGACGGGTACGTCAGCCATCCCTGATGTTACCTCACTATGGCGAGCGGGCCGATATTGAGCTAAGAATACGGGCATGTTCGCTCGATTGTCGAGATTCAGGTCAACGATGACGTTGATCAGCGGCGCGATGGTGCTGACCGGTTCGACCGCGATCGCCCAGCAGCGGACGATTCACGTCATGGGCGACGATGGTCAGGGCGTCGGGTATGCCAACGTAACGCTGGCCGGCGAACGCCCGAGAATTACGAACGAAGCAGGGGACATCGATATCGGCACATCCGCCCGCGGGTCGCTGATGGTCGACGTGCGACGCATGGGCTACGAGCCGTGGTACGGCGCCGTCACGCTGAACGACACCACCACGATGGTGACGGTGACGCTGCATCGAATCTCGCGCCGGCTTTTCACGGTCAAGGTCGTGGATACGCTGCGCACGGTGCCGATACTGTTGCGCGGATTTTATGAGCGCATGCTCGCCCGGCAGCGCGGAATCGGCACCGGCATTTACCTCACGCCGGAGGAGATCGAGCGGCACAGCACGAACCTGGCGACGTCGCTCCTGCAAGGGATCAATGGCGTGCAGCTGCAGCACACGTCGAGCGGAAAAATCGTCGCGATGAACGCGAACGGTTCGTGTCAGATGGCGGTGCTGATCGACGGACACCGCGTGTGCCCGGAGAATGGATGCGATGTCGGCGCGCCGCCGCCGCCATCCGCAGCAGCAGCCGCGTCACCCCCCGGCGCGTCACGCCGGAGCCGCAACGCGGCGGCGAGAGACCAAAGCACCGACGGTCAGTTCGTGATCATCGACAATCTCGTGAGCGAGACCGACGTCGTGGCGATCGAAGTGTACGCTCGAGGCGCCACGATTCCGCCGTCGCTGCTCGCGGTGGATGCGTCGTGCGGGCTCGTGGCCTTCTGGACGGGCGGCAGAAAGACGCCCTGAGCCGAACAACTCAGTCGTGCACGACCGGCAGTGACTCACGCGTCCACTCGTCGAATCCGCCGCGAAGATTTACGACATCAGCGACGCCGTGACCAAGCAGCACGCTCGCGGCAATCGCCGAGCGTGTTCCGCCCTGACACTGCACCACGACGGGCCGATCGCGCGGAATTTCCGCGAGACGTCCGGCGAGCAGGCCGACCGGAATGTGCAGCGCGCCAGGAACATGTCCGTGCGCCCACTCCGAGGCGTTGCGCACATCGACGAGCGTCACGGCGCCGTTTTTCACGCGGGGTGCGATAGCCGACGCGGTTGTCTGTGCGACACGCTCCACCGTTCCGCCTGCACCGGCCCATTCCGTCAGTGAGTCCGGTGCGAACCAGCCGACGATGCGGTCGAGCCCGATTTTCGCCATTTCGCCCGCTGCGCGCGCGGCATCGGACTGCGAGGTGGCGATGAGATGCACATCGCGATCGTACGGCACGAGCCAGCCGGCCCAGGTTGAAAATGATTTTCCGAGCGGAATGCTGAGTGTGGCTCGCGCATGTCCGTCCGCGAACGAATCGGCCGGGCGCGTGTCGATGACGATTCCGCCGTCGTTGAGCGCGGCGCCGAGGCGCTGTGGGTCGAGACGCCCCGGCTGCGGCCACGTGTGCAGCAACGGCGGACCTTCGCGATTGATGCGTTTCATTTGCGCGAAATACGCCGGCGGTTCGGGTTGTCCGGCGAGCACTTCGTTCACGAAACTATTTTCGTCGACGGTCATGAGGCCCCAGTTCGCGATGCGCTCGTAGCCGATCGTGGACTGCGGCATTGCGCCGAGGGCCTTGCCGCACGCGGAGCCGGCGCCGTGACCGGGCCAGAGCTGCAGGAAATCGGGGAGCGCGCGTATCCGCTCGAGCGAGCGAAAGAGCGCATGCGCGGAATCTTTCATCGTGCCGGTGACCTTTGCGGCGCGCTCGAGCAAATCGGGGCGGCCGACATCGCCGACAAATACGCAGTCGCCCGACAGCAGCCCGACCGGACGATCCGAGGCGGCAAGATCGGTCACGAGAAAGACGAGGTGCTCCGGCGTGTGGCCGGGCGTGTGGAGCACGTCGAACCGGACGCGGCCTGCGTGAAATGTGTCGCCGTCGCGAAGCAGCGTCGCGCCGTCCGCCGCCGCAAATGCGTATTGCCAGTCACGGCCGCCTTCAGCGGACAAAAGCAGCTCCGCGCCGGTTTGCGCGGCAAGTTCGCGGCTTCCGGAAATAAAATCGGCGTGGATATGCGTTTCGGTGACGCGCGCGATGCGAAGCCGCTCGGCCGCGGCGGTCGCAAGGTATGGCGCGACGTCGCGGCTGGGATCGACGACGACAGCCTCGCCGGTCGCATCGCAGCCGATCAGATAGCTCGCCTGGGCCAGCCCGTCATCGTAGAACCGCTTGAAAAACATTCGATGATCTCCGTGAAAAAGCCGGCTAGAGTTTCGAGTAGTTCTGCCAGAGCACGAGAATCGCAATCACGAGCAGCAATACGGCGAAGCCTTTCTTGAGCGCGCGCTGGGGCACGCGCTTCGCGAATCGCGTGCCCGCCACGATTCCCACTACGGCGACGGCGCTGAACATAGTCACATAGAGCCATGGCATGTCGTGCACGTCGCGGTGGCCCGCGTATCCGGACACGCAGTTCATCGCAATTACCAGAAGCGATGTGCCCACGGCCTCGCGCATCGGCACCTGGCCGAACACGACGAGTGCCGGAACGATGAGGAATCCGCCGCCCACGCCGACGAGCCCCGTCAAAAGGCCGACGCACAATGCGATGAGATAAAGCGCCGGAGACGGCCGCTTGAGCGTGTCGGTCACTGCCGTTTCGCGCGCTGCGGAGCGCAGCATCATCGCCGCCGCGGTCGCCATCGCGATCCCGAGGATGATCAGCTGCGTGCGCCCGTCGAGCAGCGAAGCTCCGCGCGCCCCGGCAAACGCTCCGGTCATCGCGACCGCGCCGAACAGCAGCGCGCCCGAGAGGCGCACATTTCCCGCGCGCCAATGCCCGATCGCGCCGACGAGACTCGTGATGCCGACGATCGGATAGCTCACCGCGATGGCGAGTTTCGGGTCGAACCCGAGCACGTACACGAAAACGGGAACCGTGAGGATCGATCCGCCGCCGCCGAATAATCCGAGCGTAAGACCGATGATCAGCGCGAGAACAAGTCCGAGGGCAACCATGTCAGCCGTCCAGAAGCGGATACCAGCGCCGCGGCGCCTTGCGTTCTACGATCAGTTCGGCCGCCGCCGCGATGCGCAGCAGCATGCGTTCGCCCCATGGCCGGCCGATCGCCTGCATGCCGACGGGGAGTCCGTTCGGATCGTATCCCGCCGGAAAACTGATTGCGGGGTGACCCGTGAAATTCGACGAAAACGCGAACCGCATGATCTCGGTCGTCGTGGACAGATCTGATTCGCCATGGGGCTGTGCCGCCGGATTGATGCGCGGTGCGGTGATGCCGGTCGCCGGCGTGATGATCGCGTCCACGCCCGAAAGTGCGCGCTGAAATGTCGCGATCGCGCGCGTGCGGATCCGCTGCGCCTTCACGTAGTCGATGGCGGACGACCCGCGCGCGCTCGCGAGGTTCGCGCGCGCGTCGAGCCCGAACCGGCTGCGATCTCCGTACGGTGTCATGGCCGACAGCATTTCGCTCGTGATCGTCACGATGTGCGCGATGCGCTGCAAATCGAGCTCTTCGATCTCGACTTCGCGGAGCACGGCGCCGCGGTCCACGAGCGCGCGCAGGAGCGACTCGCAGCGCGACACGACATCCGGAGACGCGTGACGAAACCACGGCCAATACACGCCGAGCGTGACGCCGCGCAAATCCGCCGGCGGCCCGTCGTCGATCTCGACCGCGGGGTGCCCCAGGCTCAGCGGATCGAGCGGATCAGCGCCGGCGATCAGCGCGTACGAGCGGGCGCAGTCGCGGACCGACGCGGTCATCGGTCCGACGTGCGCGAGACTCCAGCACAACGGGAACGCGCCATGTTCGCTGACACGCCCGAATGTCGCTTTGAGTCCGACGATGCCGCACATCGCGGCCGGCATGCGAATCGAGCCGCCGCCATCCGCGCCGATCGATATGGGCGCGAGTCCGGACGCGACGATCGTCGCCGGACCGCTCGACGATCCGCCCGTGTGGTAACGATCGTCGTAGGGATTCCGCGTGGTGCCGTGATGCGGATTCAGTCCCGTCACATTGATGCCGAGCTCGTGCATGTTCGCTTTGCCCACGAGCAGCGCGCCCGCGGCGCGCAGCCGCGCGACGACGGTCGCATCGGCCGTCGCGCGGGTGGTTCCTATGAAACTGGTGCCTGCGGTGGTCGGGTATCCCGTCTGATCCAATTCATCTTTCACCGCGACCGGCACGCCATCGAACGGGCCGAGTTGCGTGCCGGCGCGCCAGCGCGCGCCAGATGCCTTTGCCTGCGCAGCGACATCATCGCGATCGATCGCGATGAATGCGCACAACCCCGGCGCGTCGCGCCCGCTCCGCTCGCACTGCGCGATGAAGCGTTCCGCGATCCCCTCCGGGGTCGCGCGTCCCTCGCGGTACGCGCGCGCGAAATCATCGATGCCCGGAAAATGAAATCCCGGCGGCGAAGCGCCCGCATCCGCTCGCGTGAGCGGCGGAATCGCGCGCGTCTCGCCGGCGAAGTGCGGAAAGAACGTCGGCGGATCGCGCACGACTTCCGTTTGAATCCGCGAAAGCCCGGCATCGCGTTTCAGCTTGTTCACGAGAAACGGACCGGTGAACGGATTTTCGAGCAGTGACGCGACGACGCGAAGCGCGCGCGTGCCGAACCGCGGGAGCTTCAGCGAGCGGAGGTCGTACGTCAGAGAATCCTCACTTCGGCGTCGCAGCGAAAAAAGAATATTTCACGACGCGGCCGCGCGAGCCCGCGGCCCAGCCGCTCGAGCCGGCGAAGCTCACGCCCCAGTAGGTGGCGCTGTCGCCATAAATCCAGGTCGCGCCAAAATCGCGGGTGATCGCGGTGCCGTGCGCGCCGACCGCCGCGAACGCGGGTGGTGAACTGTTGGGAATGAACGCGAGCCCGGTCGTCGTTCCGTCCGGGCTTTTCACCGGTGTCCACGTGACACCGCCGTCGCTCGTGCGGATCGCGCGATCGCTCGGCCCGCGCGCGATCGCGTAATCGCCGCCGACGGCGAGTCCGTGCTTCGCATCCGCGAACGCGATGCCGAACAGGCCGGCGCTTGGGCCGCCCGGAAGTCCGCTCGACGCGACAGTCCATGTGTGTCCGCGGTCGGTCGAGCGAAATACGCGCGCCTCGGCGCCGCCGCCGGTTGCGATCCACGCGTTTGACGAGCCCTGCACGGCGAGCTGCGTGTTGCTCGCCGCAAATGCGGCCTCGTTCGGCAGCACGGGCGGAATATTCGCGGCGGGAATTTTCGTCCACGTCGAGCCGCCGTCGTTGGTCGTCAGGACGACGAGCCGTCCGTTGACCGGATCGCTGAATGTGAACCCGTGCCGCGAATCCCAAAATGCGATGCCGTCGAGGAAGATCCCCTTGGTCGTATCACTCCAGGTGAGCGACCAATTTTTTCCGCCATCGACGGTGCGATAGATGCGCGCCTGGCCCTGTTCGGCGAGGCCGGCGCTCGCAATAACCGCGACGTTCGCGTCGAACGCCTTGATGCCGCGAAAATCCAGACGGGCCGCGCCGCGCACGGTGTCGGCGGTCCACGTCGCCCCGCCATCAGCGGTGCGAAACACATGGCCGCCCGTGCACCCGGCCCATGCAACCAGCGCACTGACCGCGGAGACGCTGCGACAGCTCGCGGTCGATGCCACAGCCTCCCGTTCCCACCGAGCGGTCGCGGGCGGCGCCGGCATCGGCGATCCCGCCGTGGCCGCGGTGCGGCCCGGGCCCGCGCAGGCGGCGAACACGATCGCGAGCGCGCAGAGATGAGTTCGGTTGAAAGTCATAAGTTACATTTGAATCTATGATGACTGCCGCGCGCTTGATTCGAACCGCCACCGCCGTTGCCGTTTTGGCCGCTGCGGCCGGATGCAAGGGAAAACCGCCGGAGCACGGTACGCTCATCGAAGATGCCCAGCCCGCGCCGCCGTTGCATCTCACCGACGCGCAGGGGCGGACCTTCGACCTCGCGGCGCAGCGCGGCAAGCTCACGTTCGTCTACTTCGGCTACACGCACTGTCCGGACGCGTGCCCGACGACGCTCACCGACTGGGCGCGCGCAAAAGCGCTCCTCGGCGAAAAGGCGCCAGCCATTCATTTTGTGTTCGTAAGTGTGGACCCCGAGCGCGACACACCGGAAATCGCGCAGCACTATGCCCGCCAATTCGATTCGACCTTCACGGGTCTGGTCGCGACCACCGCGCAGCTCGAGACCGTCAAGAATGTGTGGGGGTTCGCGGTCGAGCGCGACGAGATGCCCGGAATGAAAATGGGCGAGTACGGCGTGTCGCACCCCGCGGGCGTGTATTTCGTCGACGGCGACGGAAAATTGAAATTCGTGTTCGCGCCGGGATCGAAGCCTGAAGAGATCGCATCGGACTTGAAGCGCCTGATGTGATGCGGGCCCGCGCCACGGCGGTCGCATCCGGTTTTCTCGCCGCGGTGTTCGCGGCGGGCGCGCCGCGCGCGACAGTCGCGCAGGCGACCGACTGCCCGCAGACCGACACGGCATGCGTCGCGCCGCCGGTGATGCGCGAGTTTCGCGGCGTGTGGGTCGCGACGGTGCGCAATCTCGACTGGCCGTCGCGTCCCGGCCTTCCGCCGTCGCTTGCAAAAGCGGAGTTGATTGCGCTGCTCGATCGCGCGGCGGCCGACGGACTGAACGCCGTGCTGTTCCAGGTGCGGCCCGCAGCCGATGCCCTGTACGCGTCGAAGATCGAGCCATGGTCCGAGTATCTGACAGGAAAGCAGGGAATGGCGCCCGTCCCGCTCTGGGATCCGCTCGAGTTCGCGGTGGAGCAGGCGCATGCGCGCGGAATCGAATTGCATGCGTGGTTCAATCCGTATCGCGCGAAAGAGCCGTCGGCGAAAGGACCGCTCGCCGCATCGCACATCGCGAAGCGGCATCCGGAGCTCGTCAAGAAATACGGCACGCAACTGTGGATGGATCCGGGTGAGCCGGCGGTTCGCGATCAAACGCTGCGCGTCGTGCTTGATGTCGTAAAGCGCTACGACATCGATGGGGTGCATCTCGATGACTATTTCTATCCGTATCCGGAGCGGCGGCCCAACGGGTCCACCGATTTTCCGGATGACCGAAGCTGGAAGGCGTATAAAAAGGCCGGCGGCAGGCTCGCGCGCGACGATTGGCGCCGCGCGAACGTCGACGATCTGATCGAGGCGCTCCACAAGGCGATCGCGAAAGAAAAACCGTGGGTGAAGTTCGGAATCTCGCCCTTTCAGCTCTGGCGTCCGGGATTCCCCGATTCGGTCACGACCGGACTCGACGCGTACGCGACGCTCTACGCCGATTCGCGAAAGTGGTTCGTCAACGGCTGGGTCGACTATCTCTCGCCGCAGCTTTACCGGCGCGTCGATGAGGAGCGCAGCTATTCCGTGCTGCTGCGCTGGTGGGCGTCGCAGAACGCGATGCAGCGACATCTCTGGCCCGGTCTCTACACGTCGGGCGTCCGCACCGGCGCCGCGACGGAATGGCGCCGCGACGAGATCCTCGCGCAGGTTCTCGCGACGCGCAACTGGCCCGGCGTCACGGGAGAAGTGCATTTCTCGATGGAGGCGTTTCTCCGCGACCGCGACAGCGTTGGAACCGCGCTCAAGCGAACGCTGTATGCGGAACCCGCGCTCGTGCCCGAATCTCCGTGGATGATGACGAATGGCGCGCCCGCGACACCGTCGATCAGTTTGAAGCGCGTCGCCGCCGGCGATACGCTCCTGATCACCGCGCCCCCGGGCGCGGCCCCGCGCTGGCTCGTTGTGCAGCTCCATGCGGGGCTATCGTGGGAAACGCACATCCTCGACGGCACGGTGCGCGCGTTCGGGCTTCCGAAATCCGTCGGCCCCGACGCGCGGCCGGAACTCGCCGTCGTCACGGCCGTCAACCGCGTCGGCAAAGCCGGTGCGCCGTCGGCATTGCGCCTTCCCTGACCGCCTCCTTTCTTCTTCCGACGTGAAACGCTTCTCCCGCAACCTCACCGCGCAAGTGCTCGTCGCCGTCGCGCTCGGCGTCATCTTCGGCGTGCTCGATCCCGCGCTCGCCAAACAGATGCGTCCGCTCGGCGACACGTTCGTGAAACTCGTGAAGATGGTGATCGGACCGATCATCTTCCTGACGATCGTGCTCGGCATTGCGCGCGTGGCCGACGTGAAAAAGATCGGCCGCGTGGGCGGAAAGGCGTTCCTTTACTTCGAGATCGTCACGACGTTCGCGCTCGCCATCGGGCTGACGGTCGTCAACATCGCGAAGCCGGGCGCGGGCCTCGACGCCAATGCGCTGCCGAAGGGCGACGTCTCGCAGTACGCCACGGCGGGACAGTCGATGAAGTTCACGGACTTCATGACGCACATCGTGCCGTCGAGTCCCGTCGACGCGTTCGCGCAGGGTGACATTCTGCAAATCGTTTTCTTCGCAATTCTATTTGGCTTCGCGGTCGTTACTCTCGGCAGGAAGTCAGAGCCATTGATGGGCGTGCTCGAGACGACGCTCGACGTGTTTTTTCGCATCGTCGATTTCATCATGCGGGTTGCGCCGATCGGGGCGTTCGGCGCGATGGCGTATACGATCGGCGCGTTCGGCATCCAGACGCTGCTCCCGCTCGGACGCCTGATGGTCGACGTGTACCTCACGATGTTCCTGTTCATCTTCGTCGTGCTGTACCTGATCCTGCGCTGGTACGGGTTCAGTCTCTGGGCGTATCTCAAATATATTCGCGAAGAGATACTAATTGTCGTCGGCACGAGTTCCTCGGAGGCGGCGCTGCCCGGACTCATGACGAAGCTCGAACGCTACGGCTGCGCGCGACCGGTCGTCGGACTCGTCGTGCCGACGGGCTATTCGTTCAATCTCGACGGTACGAGCATCTATCTGTCGATGGCCACGCTCTTTCTCGCGCAGGTATACGGAGTGCCGCTCACCATCGGCCAGCAGATCGGGATTCTCGCCGTCCTCATGATCACGTCGAAGGGGGCCGCCGGCGTGACCGGCTCCGGATTCATCGTCCTCGCGAGCACGCTGTCGGCGATGAAGGTCGTCCCGATCGAGGGCATCGCGCTGCTGCTCGGTGTCGACCGGTTCATGAGCCAGGCCCGGTCGATCACGAACCTCATCGGCAACGGCGCCGCGACGCTCGTGATTTCGCGCAGCGAAAACGAGTTCGACGAAAGCAAGCGCGCCTCGGCGGTCGTGGAGATCGCCGAGGCGCGCAGTGCTGCAGCCGCCTGAAATTATTTCTTGATCTTTCTCAGCAGCTCGTCGAACCCTCCACCGCCGCCGCCCGCTCCGCTCGCACGCTCGACGTGCAGCAGCTGTTTCTGCGTCTGTCCGTTGATGGTGATCGAGACGAGATAGTCACCGGTGCCGACGATCGGCGCCGGTCCGCGACCGCCGCCGAAGAGTGACTGGAGAATCGGCCCGCGTCCGGCGCCGCCGAGTGCGGAGAAAATTGCCTGAGGATCAATCGGTGCTTCGGCTGGCGGACCGCCTGTTGTTGCTGCGGGAGCGCCTGGCGCAGCGGCAGGAGTTGCCGGAGCTGCGCCTGCCGGAGCTGCGCCCGCCGGAGCCGCGCCTGCCGGAACTGCACCGCGTCCCCCGCCTGCGCCCGCACCGCGAGCACCAGGCGCCGGCGTCATGTTCTCGCCGGGCCGCTCCTGAAATCCGCGGCCGCCAGATCCCGCGCCGCCGCCGAAGCCCTGCGGAAACAATCCCTGAATTCCTTCTCCGTTCGACATCACGGTGCGAATTCTGTCGACTGTCGATTTCGGCAGCGTGCCTTCCTTCTCGACCGTATCGAGCAGCGCGGCAAGTTTCTGCGCGTTGCGCACCGAGTCGCGAATGCCCGCCGGTGACAGCGCGATCGCCGGCGCCGGTTTGCCGCGGAAATTCCATACCACGCGCTGAATGCCTGCGCGTCCCGGTCCGTTGAGCGTCGCGAGCGTGTCACCGCGCGCATCCTGCACGACGACTTTCACCTGGCCCGTGATCGGCTGCGTGACGCGGTAGACAATTTCCGCGCCGAACTGCGGGCTTTGCGCTTCGAACAATTTCTGCCCGACCGACTGGCCGTCGAACGCGCGCTCGCCCCACTGGAACGCCGTCTTCGGCGCAAACAGATGGAGCGGCTTATCGGCGACCTGCTGCGTCCACTGCTGGAGTGGCGCGATGTCGACGATCCAGAAACTGCGGCCGTGCGTCGCGGCGATCAGCTCGCCGTCGCGCGGATGAATCTGCAAATCCATCACCGGCACGGTCGGAAGACCGGTCATGAACTTCGACCAGCTCTGTCCCTTGTTGGTCGAGACGTACGCACCGACATCCGTTCCGACGAACAGCAGGTTCCTGTTCTTGAGATCTTCGCGCACGACGTACACGAAGTCCGGGCCGCCGGTCGGAAGATTGTTTGAAATTGATTTGAATGTCTTGCCGCCGTCCGACGTCGCGAACACATATGGCATGAAATCGTCGCGGCGATGATTGTCGTACGTCACGTAGAACGTGAGCGAATCGAAATGCGACGGCTCGATGCGCGAGACATACGTTCCGGCCGGAACGCCAACGACGTTCTTGGTGAGATCGTTCCAGCTGCCGCCATCGTTCCACGTCACCCAGAGGCGGCCGTCATCGGTGCCCGCGAACAGAATTCCGGGGCGGATCGGCGATTCGTTCAGCGAGACGACGTTGGCGAACGTTTCCGCGCCGGTGGCATCTGTCGTGATGCCGCCGGTCGTCTGCGTCGAGATGCGGATCTTCGTGGTGTCCGCGTACGAGAGATCGGGGGAGATCGGATACATCTCGTCGCCCGATTTCGTCGATTTGAGGACGCGGTTCGCGCCGAAGTACAGCACCTGCGGATTGTGCTTCGAGATGAAGAACGGCGTGTTCCAGTTCCAGCGCATGTCGAGGTCGACCGAGTCGCGCTTCTGCTGCATGCGGAACGCGTCGAGACGCTTCTTGTCGTCCTTGGAGAGCGCCTTCGTTGTATCCGGCCAGAGCACGGCGACCGAGTCTTCCCACTGCGTGTATTTCGGCTTCCACTGCGGCTTCGCAAGGCCGGACCCCTGGCCCGTCGAAACGACGTAACGGGCGATGTTGCCGCCCTGCGACTCGCCGTAGATGATGTCGGGGTTGGTTGGATCCTGCGCCGTCACGAAACCGTCGCCGCCGTTGAACGTGTACCACATCGAATTCGTGATCGAGCCGGAGCGGCGACGGCTCGGCCCGCACCACGCGCCGTTATCCTGCGCGCCGCCGCACACGTTGTACGGCACGGCCATGTCGAACGACACGTTGTAGTACTGGCCGATCGGGAGCTGGTTCATCGCGTCCCAGTTGCCGCCGCCGTCCCACGTCTGCGCCACGCCGCCGTCGTCACCGACGATGATGTGCGAGGGATCCTTCGGATCGATCCACATCGCGTGATGATCGACGTGCACGTTGTTCGTCGTGTTGCCCGTCGTCTTGCCGCCGTCGAGAGAGAATTTGATCGGCGTGCTCGACCAGAACACATGGTTCGGATTCGTCGGATCCACGCGCACCTGCGAGTAGTAGAAGGGGCGCGTGTTTTCGTCGTTCACTTTTTCCCACGTCTTGCCGGCGTCCGCGGAACGGTAGAGTCCGGACGGCGATTTCGCGGCCTTCACTTTCGGATCCTTCTTCGGATTCGGAAGCGTGTCCGCTTCGAGCTGCAGATACATCACGTTCGCATCGGAGGCCGCGATCGCGATGCTGATTCGCCCCTTCGGCGTTTCCGGAAGGCCGCCGCCTTTCACTTCAGTCCACGTCTCTCCCGCATCGGTGCTCTTCCACAGCGCCGACCCCGGGCCGCCAGACTGAAGGAAATACGGTCCGCGCACGCGCTCGTAACTCGATGCCCACACGACATTCGGATCGCGCGGATCGAGCGCGACGTCCACGAAGCCTGCTTTATCGCTGATGAATTTCTTCAGCGCCCAAGTCTTTCCGCCGTCGGTCGTCTTGTAGAGCCCGCGCTCCTTGTTCGAGCCCCATGCGTGGCCGAGCGCCGCGACGTATACGGTGTTCGGATCGCGAGGGTGCACGACGACGCGGCCGATCTGCTGCGTTTCCTTGAGGCCGATGAATTCCCACGTCTTTCCGCCATTCACCGTCTTGTACAATCCGGCGCCCGGTGAAATCGAATTGCGTGTGTTCGGCTCGCCCGTGCCGTAATAGACGATGTTCGTGTCGCTCGGCGCGATCGCGAGCATTCCGCCCGACGACACGTGCTCGTTCTCGAACACCGGCCGGAACGTCGTGCCCGCGTTCGTCGATTTCCACACGCCACCGCCGGCGCTCGCGACATAAAACGTCCGTGAAGGCCACGGAATTCCCTGCACGTCCGTGACGCGGCCCTGGTGGTTGGCAGGTCCGATGCTCCGCCAGCGCATGCCGGCAATCGTGAGCGAATCGGGTTGTTGCGCCGCGAGCGGCACGGCGATGAGTGCCAGCAGCGGCAGAATCCGTACGGTGCGCATAGGTGAGGGATGAGGGGGTTTGCTATTACGGGCGGTACAGCTCGGGATACTTGACCTTCAGGTTTTCAACTTTCGGAATGTCGTTGTATACGATGTACGGCTGCGTCGGGTGCAGCGCGAGGTAATTCTGGTGGTAGTCTTCCGCCGGATAGAATTTCTTCAGCGGGACGACCTGCGTGACGATCGGGTGCTTGTAGGCCTTCGCTGCGGTGAGATCTGCGATCGCCTTCTGCGCCGCCGCCTGCTGATCGGCGTTCGCGTACCAGATCGCAGACCGGTATTGCGTCCCTTCGTCAGGTCCCTGGCGGTTCAACTCGGTGGGATCGTGCGCGACGGAGAAGAAAACCTTCAGCAGAGTCGTGTACGGAACCACCGCGGGATCGAACGTCACCTGCACCGATTCGGCGTGGCCTGTCGTTCCTTCGCTGACGATCTCGTAGTGCGCCGTCGACGCATCTCCTCCCGAATATCCCGACACGACTTTCGTCACGCCCTTCACGTGCTTGAACACGGCGTCGACGCCCCAGAAACAGCCGCCCGAAAAAACCGCGGTCTGGGTCTGCGCGCCCGCCGCAAGCGGAAGCGCGACGGCAAACATGAGCGCACGAATAAATGAACTGCGCGGCATGGAAGACTCCTTGGTCCTTATGCGGTTTACGACGGCGGCGGAATCCGGTCGTCGGGCGGGACGAAGTTAGACAGGAATTGTTTTTCCTGAGGCGTCAGGCTCACCAGGCCCGATGCATTGATCTTGTCGAGAATACGGTTCACTTCCTCGCGATTCAGCTCGTGGATGGACTGCATGTCCACCTTTTTCCAGTTCGTCAGCTGCCGGTCCGGTAGCGGCGAAACGGCGAGCTGCTTGAAACGCTTGGTGCCTCTCGTTTCATCGAGCCACAGCAGATACAGATACGCGCCCGCGTAGCCGCCGAGGTGCGCGAAATCCGCGTCGCCTCCGGCCGAACCGTTCAGCCCGGAGTAAATCGCAAAAATGATCGTGAAGATGACGAGCCACCGCGCCTCGATCGGAAGAACGCCCCAGAGATAGATCTTGTCCGTCGGCCAGAACTTCGCGAACGCGAGAAGCACGCCGTAGATCGCCGCGGACGCGCCGAGGATCGACGCATGCGGCGCGAGCCAGAACGACAGCAGTCCGCCGGCGATTCCGCTCAGGAAATACAGCCAGAGAAAGCGGCTCGAACCAAGGCGCTGCTCCACCCGGGGCCCGAAGAAATAGAGTCCGAGCATGTTCAGCAGAATGTGCATGACGCTGCCATGCAGGAACATGTACGTCACGATCGTCCACGGGCGGGCGAGCGCGGCGTACGGCGCGAACAGCAGCGCCTCGGTGACACCGGGCATCGTCTGTTGGACGAAATACATCCCGATGTTCGCGATCAGCAGATTTCTGACCCAGGGGGTCATGCGGGGATCCTCATCACCCGCTCAATATATCAGAACAGAGCAGTCTTATTCGTCTCTCAATGCCGTAATCGGGTCGAGTCCGGCCGCGCGGCGGGCCGGCAGCCAGCAGGCCAGTGCCGCGATGGCGCAAAAGAGCAGGGCCACGGCGACGAACGTCATCGGATCGGTCGGCGCGACGCCAACGAGCATGCTCCGCATCACGCGCGTGAGCGCGAACGCCGACACGAGACCAAGCGCGATGCCCGACATGCTCAGTCGCATGCCCTGCCCGATGACGAGCCGGAAGATGTCCTGCTTCGACGACCCGAGCGCCATCCGCACGCCGATCTCGGCGGTGCGCTGCCGCACGACGGTCGAGAGAACGCCGTACAGACCGACGCCCGAGAGTATGACCGCGATCCCGGCGAAAATTCCGATGAGAATCAGCGCGAATCTCGTCGGTGCCTCCGCGACGCTCACGTACGCGGCCATCGGTTTCATGTCGGCGACCGGCACGAGCGGATCGACCGACGCAACGGCGGCCTTCGCCGCCGCGGCGAGCTGCCCGGGATCGCCCGTGGTGCGCATCACCCAGCTGTTTGCCGCGGCGAATCCGAACTCACCATCGAGCATGTAGATCGTCTCGCGTCCGTCGGTCGCCAAACCCTGGTGGCGCTGGTGCTGCACGACTCCCACGATGTCCATCCATTCCGGATCGTTGCTGCGAGAGCGCATGAAGATCCGCTTGCCCACGGGGCTTTCGCCCGGAAATATTTTCGACGCGAGCAGGTTGTCGATGATGATGCTCTTTCCCGCCGGGATGTTGTCGGCGGACGTAAAATCGCGCCCGGAGAGAATGCGCGTGCGCATCGCGTCGAAGTAGCCGGGGATCACGATGTGCAGGTTTGCCTGCTTGAACGTCGAAGGATCAGTCACGGCGCTCTCCGTGCCATAGCGCACGTTGGATTCGACGCCGCTGAGCGGCAGCGGAAACACGAACGTCGTGGCGGTGACTCCGGGGATTGCGGCGAGCTTCTGATGGATCGCTTCGACGATCGCGCTGCGTTCCTCGGGCGTGCGCTTCGCGATTTGCACGCTGAATGTCTCGAGTCCGGCCGGATCGTATCCGGGGTTCGTGTTCGCGAGCGTCATGAAGCTCCGGAACATCAGCCCGCTTCCGATCAGCAGCACGAACGCCAGCGCAACTTCGGCCATCACGACGCCGCTCCGCAGCATCCGGCCGCCGCCGAGTTCGGACATCCGTCCGCTCTGCCGCAGCACGCCGATCAAATCTGGGCGCGA
>DASYSH010000340.1:0-5163 GCA_036003525.1 Gemmatimonadaceae bacterium
TTGCTGTCCGGCTTCGTTCCTGCGAGCACGTTTACGCGGACGCTGGTGCCGCTGATCGGCCTCGCGCTGACGGTCGACTATGCGCTCTATCTGGCGCGGCGGTCGCGCACGGGTGGAGACGCGCGCTATTCGCGCCGAACAGTGGCGCTGGCCGCGGGAGTCGTCGCGCTGGGCTTCACCGGCCTCGCGGTCGCGCCGACCGGCGAACTGCGTCAAGCGGCGCTCGCGGGAATCGTCACGTGTGCGATGGCGGCGCTCGCGGCGATCACGCTTCGCCCCGTCGCGCATGCGAGCGCACCGGCTGTTGCGATCCCCGCCGGTGCCGATCCGCGATGGATCCGATGGGGATCGTTCGTCGTGCGCCGTCCCTGGCTCGTGCTTGCGGCGAGCGCGTTCCCGCTGGCGCTGCTCGCCAATGCCGCGCGGTCGGCGCGGTTGATCACGCCGCTCGATGAGCTGCTTCCCGCGGGAATGGAATCGGCCGATGCGTTCCGCGATCTGCAGCGCGCGAATCGCGCGGGAGCGGCGACGATATTGCGCGTCGTGGTGGAAATGCCCGAAGGCACGACGGTGATGACCGACGCAGGCTGGGCCGCGCTCGCGAGCACAACGCGCGCGCTGCGCGGCGCGGCCGGAGTCGCCGACGCGCGATCGATCACGAGCATCGGCAACGGCGATCTGTTCGTCGCGAAAAATATATTTCCTCGAGCTGTCACCGGAACATTCGTGAGCCGCGACGGGCGGGCAGCGATCATCGACGTCATGCCGGATCTCTCGCGTGGCGCCGAGCCCGTGCTCGATCTCGTGCGGCGTGTGCGCGCGATGGACGCGGCGGCCGCAACGGGTGTGCGCGGCGCGCAGTTCAGCGTCGCAGGACTCCCCGCCTATGCGCTCGATTATCAAACGGCGGTCGCGAGTTCGCTGCCGTGGATCGTGCTCGGCACGTCGATTGCAACGCTCGTCGCGCTGCTCTTCGCGTTCCGCGCGCCTCTCATCGCGCTGAAGGCCGTCGCGCTGAACCTGCTCGTCGCGGCCGCGGCAATCGGCGCGACGGTTCTCGTTTTTCAGGACGGATTCGGCGCTTCGCTGATGGGCCGGCATGCGCTTGGCAGCATTTTTCCCACGGTGCCTGCGCTCGCGTTCGGCGCCGCGTTCGGCACGAGCATGGACTACGAACTGTTTCTGCTCGGCGCCGTGGGCGAAGCGAAACGCGAAGGCCGCGACGATTCCGGCGCGATCGTTGTAGGACTATCGCGGACAGGCGGTCTCATCACGCGAGCCGCGGCAGTGATGGCGTGCCTGTTTCTCGCGTTCTCCACGAGTGGATTGCTGCCGCTGGCGATGGTCGGTTTCGCTCTGGCCGTGGCCGTCGCGCTGGATGCCACGCTCGTCCGGCTCGCGCTTGCGCCGTCGATTTTACAAATCGCGGGCAGATGGAACTGGTGGCCCGGCAATTGAGATTATAGACTAGAGCGATCGTTGAGCATCTCTCCGCACCGTATGGAGGTCCCATGCTTCGATTGATCGCGCCGAACCGCGTTTCGCAGATCGCCCGCTCCAAAAAAATCGTCGCATGCGTCGCGCTCGCCGCCGTGGCGGCGTGCGGAAAGAAAGACAGCGGACCGACGGGCGGAAATCAGAACCTCACGATCAATATCGCGGCGGCAGCCGGCGCAGCGCAGAGCGCGGGCGTCGGTCACGCCGTTCCTATCGCGCCTGCGGTGAAGGTGACGAACAGCGCCGGCGTCGCGCAGTCGGGGGTGTCCGTGACCTTCGCCGTCGCTTCGGGCGGCGGCTCGGTCACCGGCGCGACGCAAACAACAGGCGCCGACGGCATCGCGACGGTCGGCTCATGGACGCTCGGCACCGTTGCCGGCGCGAACTCACTGACCGCGACGGCGTCCGGGGCGGCGTTCGCAAGCGTGTCGACGACGATCACGGCAACGGCCACGGCCGGCGCCGCAGCGACGCTCTCGAAAATTGCCGGTGACGCTATCACGAGTGCCGCGGGGATCGCGGTGTCGACGAAAGCTTCGGTGAAGGTCGTCGACTCGTTCGGCAATGGCGTAAGCGGAGTCGCCATCACGTTCGCAGCCGCATCGGGCGGCGGATCCGTCACGGGCGCGACGCAGACGACAGCCTCCGACGGCACGGCGACCGTCGGCGGATGGACGCTCGGCACGATCGCAGGCGCCAACACGCTCACCGCGACAATCACCGGCGGCGCACTGAACGGCACCGTGGTGACATTCACCGCGACGGGCGCCGCGGGACCGGTCGCAACGCTCACCAAGACGGCGGGCGACGCGCAATCCGCAGTGGCCGGCGCGCTCCTCGCGATATCGCCCGCCGTGCAGCTCAAAGATCAGTTCGGCAACGTGGTGTCCAGTCAGGTCGTGAATTTCGCCGTCGTCTCGGGCGGCGGCAGCGTGACGGGCGCCGCGCCCACGTCGAACACGACCGGCGTCGCGACGGTCGGAGGATGGACGCTCGGTTCCGCGCTCGGCGCGAACTCGATGTCCGCCACGGCGAACGGAGTGTCGGTGACGTTCACGGCGACCGCGGTCGCCGCGTTCAACGCGTCTCAGTACGCGGGCACGTACAGTGGGTCATGGACGAACACGACGTTCGGCTCGACCGGAACGGGGAGCGCGGTCGTTTCGGTGAACAGCGGCGCGAACACCGCGACCGTCACAGTGAACGTGACGGGACAAGTGCTGGGCACCGGCGGCGTCTCGAACGCCGTGAATACAGGCGCTTACACCAACAACGGAACGAGCTTCACGGGAAATGTCGCGCCGATGGGCAATATCACGGCGACGATGAACGCCGCGGGCGCGATCACCGCGAGCGGGGTCAATCCAACCAATACGAATATTTCCGGATGGACCGCGACCGGAACGGTCACCGCGACGGCACTCAACATGACCTACGTTGTGACGTTCACGAACGGCAGCACGGCGACCGGCACGATCAGCCTGACGAAACCGTAGCGCGTTACGGTCTTGGAATCGCGCTGACGGGCGGCGGCGCCGCGATGAACGTTACGGCGCGCTTTTGCGGAACGATGCGCAGTTCGACATCGTTGCGCGCGCCCGGCTGAACGTTGAGCTCGATGCGCGATGCTTCGAACATGTGGTGATCGGGGAGTTCGCCCGACATCACAACCATCGTCCATTTGCCCGGCGTGACCGAACCGAAGTCGAGGCGGCCGCGATCGTCGCTCGACTGATAGATCGTGTCGCGCGCGCCCTGCAGCGCTACGAGCACGTTCGGCACCATCGCGGCGGTCACGAGCGAATCGGTCTTCGTGTCGAGCGTGCCGTTCGCGCGCTCCAGTCTCCGCACGACGGCGCGAACGCTTCCGCCGCGCACGACCGCCAGCGAGAACTTCGCCGGCGCGATCGATTTTGCGTCCACGTTGATGAACGCGTCACCGGCGAGCATCGCGCCCGCGGCTGCGCCCGTTGCATCGACCGACACGCCGTGCTTGGCGGGCTCGAGTCCGCTGAAGGCCACGCGGCCGTTCTTGTCAGTCACCGCCGCCTGATCGGCGACGCGCACGAGCGCGCCGACCACCGGCTTGCCGCTGCCCGCGTCGACGATAATTCCTTCGGCGCGTCCCGCGCTCCGCGCCGGACCGACCGGCATCTTGATCGGCATGCGGAACTCGAGGTATGTCGCATGCGCATCGGCCATTCCTTCAATTCCCGGGTTCTGCCAGATGCGCTCGCGCAGCGAGAGGGTCTGACCGCCCGAGAAGTGGTAGTCGAGTCGCGCATCCGACTGACTGAACCATGCGCCCGATCCGTCGAACACACCGAGCGTCGCGCGCTGAGCGGCCGTGCCGAGCGCGAGTTCGAAGCCCAGGGGGAGGTGAAGATCGAGACTCACACCGGCGCTGGCGACGCCGCTGATCGCGCCGGTGAGGGTGCTGCCGTCGTTGTGCGTGCCGAACACCGAGATCGTTCCCGCCTTCCAAAGCTTCGTCTGCGCGGAAACCGAAATCACGTTGTAGCTGCGCCCTGATGCGACGACCGTCGCGTCGACCGTGCCGTGCTCCGCGCTCAGTGACAGACTCGCCGGACCGACGGTGAAAGACGTGCTCGCGCGAAGCCCGCGCTGCGTGCCGTCGAACGCCGTGAGGTCGCCGTCGTCGCGGCGGCTGAGCCATCCGTACTCGAGCGAGGCAAGCCCGCCGTAACTCGCGTTGATCGTCGCGGTGGAGAAATGCTGTGCAGGCAATCCGGAGAACGGGGTCGCGACATCCGAAACGCGAACACTGCCCGATCCGCCGAACGTGAACCGTCCGAAAAGTCTCGCGGTGAACGATCCATCCTCGACGGTCGTGCCCCGCGCCTGACCGGCGAACGTTGCGCCGCCATTCAGCACGCCGAGGGTATAGCTGACATTGTGAATCATGCCGCCGACGCGCGCGCGCATCGCGACGCCGTTCGCGTGATCGCTGTCGCTCGATGCAGCTTCGACCTGAAGCGTTGCGCCGCGAAACAAACGCAGATGGCCGCCGAGACTTCCCACCGTCGTCGCGCCGCCGGCGGACTGCCGCTCGACGAAAGTGGAGTTGACGCCGCGGGTCGAATCCGGCGCGGTCCCCAGCATCACGCCCTCTTCGAAGTTCGATCCGGGAAACCAGCGCAGATGCTGCGCATACGCGCCGCCGGTCAGCGTGCCGTTCGTGCCTTCGTACGACGCGCCGGTGCCGATCATTCCACTCGACGTGAGCGACGAGAATCCATACACGTTGTCGCCGAGCTTAAGCGTGAACCGGTCCGACTTGAAATTCGCGCGGTATTCATCGCGCTCGCCGAATCCATACGGCGACTGGAGGCCCGTCGGCGCCTGGAGCAGGAAGTCGACTGATGTCTTGTGGTCGGGAAGGAATCCGTATCCGCTGAGCGCAACCGGTGACACGCCAGACGCCGCTCCGATGGAGCGCAGTGCGAGCGTCGCGGGAACTGTTGCGAAGCGGCTCGTTTCGGATGTGGAGACGATCGTGGTGCGCGTCGACGCGCTCGCACGAACGGTGTTGTCACCCTTGTCCGAGGCGGTCAGCTCGAGCACGTCGTCCGTCGTGCGGTCGAACGCTGACGCGACAGCGACGCGAACGGTGATCAGCGTGCTCGCGCCCGGCGCGAGCGTGAC
>DASYSH010000341.1:0-4140 GCA_036003525.1 Gemmatimonadaceae bacterium
CTTGATGTCCGTGGTGTCTCCGCCGAAGAATCCGCGCAGGGCAAAAACCGACAACGCACCAATCGTGACCACTCCAATGGCCGCCGCAAATTGGGCGATTCGACTTCCAAGAAACGGACGACGAGAAATGCGCGGCGCGCCCGGCAGTGCGTTCACAATGCGGTCGACGTCGATCGCCGGCGCCGGATACGCGCGTCCCGCCGCCTCGATCAGCGCGATCTCCGCGACGCAATCGGCGCACGTGCGGAGATGCGCCTCGACCTTCGCGTGCTCCGCCGCGGACAACGTGTCGTTCACGTAATCCGGCAGCAGGTCCCGCATCGCACCATCTTCGCAATCACGCGTCATCGAGAAACTCCTTTACGGATCGCATCGCGTTGTGGTAATGGACGCGGCATGCACCCTCCGTGCTGCCGACCAATTTCGCGATCTCACCATATGCCATCCCCTCCGTCACGCGGAGGACAAATACTTCTTTCTGCAGCGGCGAAAGTTTTTCCATCGCCTTCCGCACCCTCAGTGCGGTTTCGTCGGCGACCAGCGCATCGAGCGCGTCGTACGCCTGCACCGCATGCCCCTCATCAAGCTCGATCTGATTCTTTCGTCGCTTCTCCGCGCGCCTGCGATCGAGCAGCAGTCTCCGAAGAATTGTAAACAGCCAGGTCCTAAGCGTACTGTCCGCGCGAAACGTATCGAGCGAGTTGAATGCCCGAACGAACGTGTCCTGCACCAGCTCGTCAACCTCCTCGCGTTCGCCCGAACTCGCGGCGAAGCGGGCGAGCGCCTGCGCATGGCGCCGAACGATCTCAGCCGCCGCCCGCTGGTCTCCGCCTTTCCATCGCTCGATGAGCGCCAGATCGGCTGACCCATCATCCAGCCGTCCGTTTGAATCCATTCGTCACCAGTAGAGACGTCCGTCACCGCCGGACGTTAACTTGAATTCATGCCCAAGATCGAGATAATCGCCCACCGCGGCGCCTCCCGGGAACGCCCCGAAAACACGGTGGCGGCGTTTGTCAGGGCCGTCGAGCTCGGCGCCGATGGCATCGAGCTCGATGTGCACCTGACCTCGGACGACGTCGTGGTCGTACACCATGACGCTCGTCCGCACACTGCGCCATCGGCGGCCGTCGCGAACCGCGATATCCGTTCATTGACGGCCGGGGAGCTGGATGCGTTTCGGGTGCGCAGCGAGCCGATTCCAACCCTCAGACAGGTTATCGACGCGGTCGCGGGCAAGCTCAGGATTTATTGCGAACTCAAAGGCGCAGACACCGCGCTGCCGGCGCTGCAGCTGCTCGGGAAGCTCGGCCCCGGCGCCGCCGTCCACGCGTTCGACCACCGGCAGATCGCGGCGGCGAGAGCGATTGCGCCGGCGATCGCCCGCGGCGTACTGGAAGCGAGTTACCATGTGGTTCCGACCGACACCATGGCGAGCGTCGACGCGCGTGACCTCTGGATGGCGGCCGATATGATCGACCGCGCGATGGTCGACGCGGTGCACGGCCGCGGCGGCCGGGTGATTGCGTGGACCGTCGATTCGGCGGATGAAATGCGGCGACTCGCATCGACCGGCGTCGACGGACTATGCACGAACGACGTCGCGCTTTGCCGGAGCACGCTTGGCCTCTAGACGCACGTAACCCTCTGGCCTGTTCTGGTATCGGGGCGTACTTTCGCGGTGAGTCCACCTTCAAAAGTCACCCTGTTGTCAGAGGAAAAGCATGCGCACGCGATCAACCGTACTCTGCTTCATGCTCGTGCTCGCGGCGATTCCCGCCGTGGCCCAGCCCGGACCGGGCGCGCTGAGCCTTCCGAACGCGAATCCGTTTCCGAGCACCTACGTGCCGTTTGCGTCGCGGCCGACCGTGATTCGCAACGTCAATATCTTCACCGCCGCCGGTCCGCTGATTCGTAACGGCGCCATCCTCATGCAGGACGGAAAAATTGTTTCGGTTGGGGCGACGGTGAACGCGCCCGCCAACGCGGTGATCATAGACGGCGCCGGGAAGTACGTCACGCCGGGCATCGTCGACGATCACTCGCATCTGGGAGCGAACGCGGCGCCGAACGTCTGGGCCCGCAGCGATGCGAATGAACTCGTGAATCCGGTCACCGGATACGTGTGGGTCGAGCATTCCGTGTGGCCGCAGGATCCGCAGTTCCCGCGCGACCTCGCCGGCGGCGTGACGACGATCCAGGTGCTGCCGGGATCCGGAAATTTGTTCGGCGGGCGCAGCGTCGTTCTGAAGGTCGTCCCCGCGTCGAGCGTGCAGGGGATGAAATTCCCCGGCGCGAAGTACGGCCTGAAAATGGCGTGCGGTGAAAATCCGATGCGCGTGTATTCGACGCGCGGACCGCAGACACGCATGGGCGACGTCGCGGGATATCGCATCGCGTGGGCGCAGGCCGAGGCGTACCGGCGTCGCTGGGACAAATGGCTCGCCGACAAGTCCGGCGATCCGCCGGCGCGCGATCTCAACCTCGAGACGCTCGCCGAAGCGCTGCGCGGAAATATTCTCGTGCACAATCACTGCTACATGGCCGACGAGATGATGCAGGTCATCGACGTCTCGAAAGAGTTCGGCTACAAGGTGCGTTCGTTCCACCACGCGGTTGAGGCGTACAAAATCGCCGACGTGCTCGCCAAGGAAGGGATCGCCGCGTCGATGTGGGCGGACTGGGGCGGCATGAAGATGGAAATGATGGACGGCGTGCGCGCGAACATGGCGATCGTCCATGCGGCGGGCGGCATCACGATCATGCATTCGGACGATGCATCGGGATCGCAACGGCTCAATCAGGAAGCGGCAAAAGCGATGGCCGCGGGCCACGCCGTCGGCATCAACATCACCGAAGAGGACGCGATCAAGTGGATGACGATCAATCCCGCGTGGGCGATCGGGCTCGAAGATAAAATCGGCTCGCTCGTCCCAGGGAAAAACGCGGACGTCGTGCTCTGGTCGGGAAATCCGTTCTCTGTTTACACGCGCGCAGAAAAAGTCTGGATCGACGGCGCGATGCTGTTCGACCGCCTCGATCCCAATCAGCAGTGGCGGACCGATTTCGAACTCGGATTCGTTCCACGCAACAATGGAGAATCACGCTAATGCGCGCCTTATCATTTGCACGCGCTACGGCGCTTTCCATTGCGCTCGCGACATCGTCGCACGCGCAGACGATCGCGATCACCGGTGGCACGGTGTTCCCGATCAGCGGTCCGAAGATTGAACATGGCACGGTCATCATCACGAACGGAAAAATTTCCGCGGTCGGCGGAGCGAGTGTCGCGGTGCCGGCCGGCGCGACGCGCATCGACGCCACCGGAAAATGGGTGACGCCCGGGCTGTTCAATGCCGCGACGTCGCTCGGACTCGCCGAGGGCAATCCGCAGAGCGGCGGATACAATGAGTCGCGCGCCAAGGGCGAGATGGGACTCTCGGCGTCGTTCAACGCCTGGGAAGGAATGAACCCGGCATCAACGTTCATCGCGGAAACCCGGCGCGACGGTATCACGACGGCGCTGGTCTCTCCGGCGCACGGCAGCCTGCTCAGCGGCCGCGCCGCAGTCATCGATCTCAACGGTGAGAGTGTCGCGGCGATGCTCGTGAAGGGACCGGTCGCAATGGTCGGCGAACTGGGCGACGGCACGGAGGCTCGAGGTGAACAGTTCGGACACATGCGCGCGGTGCTTTCCGACGCAAAAACGTACGGCCTGCGCAAGGTCGCGTACGACAACGGCGCGATTCGTTCGCTTGCCGCATCGCGCGAAGATCTGGAAGCGCTCGCGCCGGTCCTCGCAGGCACGATGCCGCTGATCATCTCGGCCAATAAGGCGAGTGATATCCGCGCGGCCATCGGCATCGCGAAACAGTTCGGTTTGAAGCTGGTGATCGAAGGCGGCGCCGAGGCGTGGGAAGTCGCGAAAGAGCTCGCCGCGGCGCGCATCCCGGTAATGGCCGGCGCGATGAACAACATTCCGAATTCGTTCTCGACGCTCGGCCACCGCCAGGAAAATCTTGCGCTGCTGAAGAGCGCCGGGGTGACCGTCATTATCGTCGGCGACGGCGGCGGACTCGGCGAGGACAACTACAACGCGCGCAACGTGCGCTACGAAGCCGGCAATGCGGTCGCGTACGG
>DASYSH010000342.1:0-3540 GCA_036003525.1 Gemmatimonadaceae bacterium
ACGACCGAGCGGAGCGAGGTCGAACACGACCGCCGAGGGCACGATGGGCACGACCCCCTGGCCCACCGGATGTCCTTGTCCGCGCTCTTCCATCCAGCGCATCACGCCGGCGGCCGCATCGAGCCCGAACGCGGAGCCGCCCGTGAGCATGATCGCGTCGATGCGATCGTTGCGCGCCGCGGGTTCGAGCAGCGCGAGTTCGCGAGATCCGGTCGCGCGGCCGAGAATGTGGGCGGACGCTCTCAGCGGAGCGTCGATGCCGCGTACGACGGTGAGTCCCGTTCCGCCCGCGGCGTCGGTCGCGTGGCCAACCGCGATGCCGAATTCACCGCCGTCGAACCGCGCGGTCGTGTTCTGTTTCGAACTCACGCGGTCGGCTGTTCGGCCGCGAGTCCCTTGGCCGTGCATTCTTTGCAGAACACCACACCGCGAAGATTGCACAGCACGCAAATGAAGGTGCCGCAGCCGCGGCACGGGTAGCCCTCCGACGCCCGCTCCGTTCTCCCGCAGGCCCTGCACTGCATTGCGTCAGTTTCAGCCACGAGCGCCTCCAGCTTCACACATCACGAACGAGGTTTGTCGAGAAGATTGTATTCTTTGATTTTCTTGATGAGCGTCGCGCGCGAAATGCCGAGCTCCTTCGCCGCGTGCGTGCGATTGTGCGCGTTCGCCTTCAGTGTGCGGTCGATGTGCGCCTTCTCCACCTCCGCGAGCGAACGCGGCACGTGGTGCGCGACATCCGCGCCGCTCGCGCCCTGCACCTCGCGCGGCAGGTGCGGGATCTCGATCTTCGACTGTCCGCGCGCCATCAGCATGGCGCGCTCGAGCACGTTGCGCAGCTCGCGAATGTTGCCCGGCCACGCGTACCGCAGGATCGCGTCCAGCGCCTCGTCGCCGAGCGCCGTCGGCGCGCCGGGAATCGTCGGCGAAAGTTCGTCGAGCAGGTGCGCGGTGAGATCCACCAGATCTTCACGCGAGCGCGCGCGCAGCGGCGGCAGGCTGATCGGCATCACCGACAGGCGATAATACAGATCTTCGCGGAACCGCCCGTTGGTGACCTCGTTCACGAGATCCTTGCTCGTCGCCGCGATCACGCGTACGTTCGGCGTGATTTCTGTCGTGCCGCCGTGGCGCCGGAATCCCTTTCCGTCGAGCACGCGCAGCAGCTTGGGCTGCAGATGCGAATCCAGGTCGCCAATTTCGTCGAGGAACAGCGTGCCGCCGTCGGCGATTTCGAACAGGCCGCGCTTCGTTGGGCCGCCCGTGCCGTCGGTGGACGATTCCACGCCGAACAATTCCGAATCGAGCGACTCCGCCGTCAGCGCCGCGCAGTTCACCTGCACGAACGGCTTCGCCGAGCGAGGACTCTGCGCGTGGATCAGCTCGGCGACCCGTCCCTTGCCCGATCCGTTTTCGCCGACGATCAGCGCCGTCGTGCGATCGCTCGCCGCGAGCAGCGAGATCTGCGCCGACAGCTCGCGCATCGACGCCGACGATCCCAGCAGCAGCGCCGTGCCGGTTCCGCGGCGGTCCGACAAATAACGGTTCATGCGGCGGAGCGAGGCCTTTTCGATCGCGCGATCCGCGGCGGCGGCGAGGTGGCTCAGGTCGACCGGCTTCGTCAGAAAATTTTCCGCGCCGCGGTGCAGCGCGTCCACCGCCATCGGCACGTCGCCGTACGCGGTCACCATGATCACGACCGGATTGTCATCGCGAATTTTCGACAGCACATCGAAGCCCGTCATGTCCGGAAGGCGCACGTCGAGCAGCACCAGATCGGGCCGCACGCGTTTGTACGCTTCGATGCCGTCGGCACCGGTATGCGCTTCCGTCACGACGTGCGCGCCGTCGTGCCGGAAAAACATTGCGAACGCGGATGCGATCGCGACTTCGTCGTCAATGATCAGAATGCTGGCCATCTGCTACTCGCCGCTTTGAGAGGGGGGCGCCACGACCGGCAATGAGACTTCGAATGCGGCTCCCTTTCCGCCTTCAGACACCTGCTGCAGTGTCCCGCCGTGCTCGCGTACTATTCCAAAACTGATCGACAGCCCCAGCCCCGTGCCCACGCCGCGGGGCTTCGTCGTATAGAATGGATTGAAAATGTGCGGCAGATGTTCCGGCGCAATGCCGGGTCCTGTATCGGCAACAGTGGCCACCAGCCGGTCCCCGCGCAACTCCGTGCGGATCGTGATGCGCCGCTCGCCTGACCGCGCCGCCAATGCCTGCTCGGCGTTCGAAAGAAGGTTAATGAAGACCTGCTGCAACTGGAACGGATCGGCCCACGTTTCCGGCAGCCCCTCCGCGAACTCCACGACCAGAGCAATCTGCTGCATTTTCAGGGGATACTGGCGCAGTTCTATGGTATCCTGAAGCACCTGGTTGAGCGCGGTGCGCATCTTTTCCGGCGGATTCTGACGCGCGAATGTCAGGAGCTTCCCCACGATTCGCGCGGCCCGCTTCGCCTCGCCGACGATCGTATCCGCCGCGCGCCGCGATTCTTCCGTCGCGGCGGGCTCCATCTGCAGGATTTGTCCGAACGCGAGAATCCCCGTGAGCGGTGAATTGACTTCGTGCGCGACGCCGCCGACGAGCTCGCCGAGCGCCGCCAACTTTTCGCTGCGCACCACCTGCTCGAGCAGCATCCGCTCTTCGGTCACATCGCGAATGATCGCGAGCACCGCGCTGACCTGCCCGTGCTCGTAGATCGGCGCGGTGATCACCGATGCGACACGTTCAACGCCATCCGACCGCGTGAAATGCATCTCGCGGCGCTGACTGTTTCCCTCGAGCGTGGCGACGAACATGAGCCACAGCTCACCGCGCTCGCTCGCGTGGACGAGCTCAGTGAAATGCGTGCCCATCAGCGCGTCGCGCCGGCGTCCCATCACTCTTTCCAGCGCGCGGTTCACCGAAGTGAAATTCCCCTCTTCGTCGGCCGTGCAAATCGCGTCCTCGGCGGATTCGACGAGACGGGTGTAGCGCGCCTCCGCCCGTTCGAGCGCCGCGGCGCGCGCGCGATCGTCCGTGACATCGCGCGCCACGCCGAGCACGCCGATCACCCGGCTGCCGCGCTTGATCGGCGTGTTCGAAACCGAAACCAGCCGGCGCGCGCCGTCGGGGCGCACGACATGGCATTCGTAACGCTGGGCATTTCCGGCCAGCGCATCGGTGAAATTCGCGCGCAACTCGGCGGTCTCAGCGGGCTCGAGGAACGGCACGATGCTGCGCCCGAGCAGCGCGTCGCGCGAAATACCGAGCAGCACTTCGGTCGCGGCGTTCGCGGCCGTGAAAATTCCCTGCGCATCGAGCGTGTAGATCGCGTCGGACGCGACCTCCACGAGATTCCTGTAGCGCGCGTTCGCCGCGGCGGCCTCGTCGCGCGCGCGGGTCTCGTCGCTCACGTCGCGGATCGAGGCGACCAGCCCCGTCACCGGACCTCCGCCGCGTATCGGCGCGAGGCTCATCGAGACTTTTCGCTCCTCACCGTCGCCGCGCAGCACCGCGCCGTTGAACCGCATCGCCTCGCCGAGCATCGCG
>DASYSH010000343.1:0-4436 GCA_036003525.1 Gemmatimonadaceae bacterium
GGTGACGACGATCTGCGACTTGTTGCCCTTCTCGTTTTCCTCGATCGCGGCGCGCGCGCGCATGACGATCTTGCCGCGCCCGGTCTCGATGTAATCCTTGATTCCCGCCTTGCCGTAGATGTACGCGCCGGTCGGGAAATCGGGGCCGCTGATCAATCCGCGGATCGAATCGACCGATAGTTCGGGATCGTCGATCATCGCCGTGATCGCCGCCGCGACTTCGCGCAGGTTGTGCGGCGGGATGTTCGTCGCCATGCCAACCGCGATGCCGCTCGATCCGTTGACCAGCAGGTTCGGCATCCCGCTCGGGAGAACCGTCGGCTCTTCGAGACGGTCGTCGAAGTTCGGCGCATAATCGACGGTGTTCTTGTCGATGTCGCCGAGCATCTCCATCGCGATGCGCGTGAGGCGGCACTCGGTGTAGCGGTATGCCGCCGCGGGATCGCCGTCGACCGAACCGAAATTCCCCTGACCATCGACCAGCGGATAACGCAGCGAGAAATCCTGCACCATGCGGACGAGCGCGTCGTACACGCTCTGGTCGCCGTGCGGATGGTACTTGCCGAGCACGTCGCCGACGACGGTCGCCGACTTCTTGTAGGCACGGGTCGGAATCAGGCCCGCCTCGTTCATCGCGAAGAGCACGCGCCGGTGCACCGGCTTGAGTCCGTCGCGCACATCGGGGAGCGCGCGACTCACGATCACGCTCATCGAGTAGTTGATGAACGATTCCCTGATCTCGTCGTCGATGAGTCGGGGGAGGATCCGTTCGCGATTATTCGGAGCGGTCATCGGGTGCGGTTTGAGGGGGAATTTGCCGCAAAAATACCACGCCCAAAGTTAGCGCGCGGACCTCCGATTTTCAACGATTTTTTGCCCGAATTTCAGAGGGAAAAACGCGTTGCGTTTTTGTGGAACTCAGAGCCGCTCCGCCGGATCGTTCGCGCGGACGGTCACCGGCGTGTGCACGGGAACGCGCGGCACGCTCGGCTCATCGTCTTCGAGTGCCTCGGCGGTCTCCTCTTCCTTCACTTCCGCGTCGATTGCATCGCGCTCCGCTCTGTAGCGCTCATACCAGTTGCGCGTGATCTCGCCCGCGAGCTCGCGATTTCCAAGTCCAAACGAGAGTGCCAGCGCCAGCGCCAGCGCGCCGAAAATAATTGCGAACGCGGTCGTGACGATGTCCGTCGCCACGCCGAGCTGCTGCAGGGACATGAACACGGCCAGCAGAATTACACCGCCCTTTCCGACGCGCGCGAGCGTCGGCCCGCCATGCAGCGATCCGGTTCCCGCGAGGATCAGTCCGCCGACGACGTCGCCAAGCACGATGCCGAGGATCACGATCACGATCGCCGCGATCACGCTCGGCACGTAACTCACCAGCTCCGAAAACACCTGCGCGAGGGAGTCGAGGCCGAGCGCGTTCGCCGCGACGAGCATCACTGTGAACATCACGAGCCAGAAGAGCAGTCCGGCGACGACGCGCGTCGGATTGAAGTGCGTGCCCGGGCGATCGACCGCCTGCATCACGCCGCCCTTTCGCAGCACGTCGTTGAGATGCATGCGGCGCAGGATGCGGAGCGCAAACTTCTGAACGGCTTTCGCGAACAGATATCCGAGGATGAGAACCACCGCGGCGCCAAAAAGCCCCGGGACAAAATCCCAGAGTTGTGACAGGCTGGCTTGGAGTCGGTCGGTGAAGTTCACAATTTCACTCGAAAGAGAGACGTTCAAAGCTAATATAAATCTAACGCGCCCTGGGCGCGTTCCCGTCAGTTTCTGGTGCCGCGCTTCACGTCGAACAGAGCGCTGCGGCGGCATTTGGGGCAGATCAGCCATTCCCTTTTTCGGGCATATCCGAGCCCGAAACTGCCGCCCCCGATCGCCCGCGCGGTCATCGCGACTTTGCACCGGGGGCACTCCGGCGTTTCGCCGCGCGCGAAGACCTCGCGCATCAATTGCTGCTCGGCGGCGTCGAACTGCGCGTTTTCGGTCACGGAATGGTCAACACGAGCTTGCCGAACTGTGAGTTTTCAGTCATCCGCTCGAACGCGCTGCGGCCCTCTGCAAGCGGAAAAACTGAATCGACCGGCGGGATGAGCCGGCCCGCCGCAAACTCGGCGACGATCGCTTCGAATTCTGCTTCGTTGCCCATCGTGGAGCCCATTAGCGTCCACTGATTCCAGAACATTTTTCGCATGTCGGTCTCCACCATCGGGCCCGTGGTCGCGCCGCACGAAACCAGGCGGCCGCGCTTTCCCAGCGCGCCGAGCGATGCCGCCCAGGTCGCGACGCCCACACTGTCGATCACGACATCCATGCCGCGTTTTCCGGTGCGCGCGCGAATCTCTTTCGCGACGTCCATGCGTCGATAGTTGAGCGTTTCGTCCGCGCCGAGCGCGGCCGCTCTTGCGAGTTTTTGGTCGCTTCCCGAGGTAACCCACACACGAGCGCCGTGAAGTTTGGCGATTTGCAGCGCGGCAATCGCTACGCCGCCGCCGATGCCCTGAATCAGCACCTGCTCGCCCGGCTGCACCTGTGCGCGGGTCACGAGCATGCGCCACGCCGTGAGCGTCGCGAGCGGGAACGCGGCCGCGCTTTCGTTGGCGATTCCCGCGGGAATTTTTCGCACGTTGCGCGCCGGAACAACCACAAACTCGGCGAACGTGCCCGGCCGGTGTTCGCCGAGCAGCGCGAACTTCACGCAGAGCGAATGTTCTCCGGCTGTGCAGTATTCGCACACGTGGCACGAGATGCCGGGGTTGATCACGACCCGGTCGCCGACTGCGACATTTCTGACGTCGGTTCCAACTGACTCGATTACGCCCGTGCCGTCGCCGCCGAGGATCCATGGCGGGACGATCGTGACGCCGGGAAGTCCTTTCACGACGAAAAGATCGAGATGATTGAGCGCCGCCGCCGAGAGGCGCACCCGCACGTCGCCCGCGCCCGCGAGCTCCGGCGTGGCGACGTCGTCGCGAAACACCAGGGCGTCGAGACCACCGTGTGCAGAAATCGTGAGGGCTTTCACGTATATTTGGTAATGCTCTCGATCAAGGTTCCGCCGCTCGGCGAGTCGATCACCGAAGCGACCATCTCGCGCTGGCTCAAGAACGAAGGCGACGCCGTCGCAGCGGGTGAAACGCTCGTCGAACTCGAGACAGATAAGATTACCGTTGAAGTCCCGGCGCTCAAAGCCGGAGTCTTGACCAAGCGTGGCCCGTCCGAGGGCGCGGTGGTCAAGGTCGACGACCTTCTCGGCGAATTGGACGAGAATGCAGTTACAGCGCCGCGCACCGCAGCGCCCGCGGCTGGCGCTGCTCCCAGTCCCGCAGCTGCGAGTCCGACCGCCCCGCCTGCACCACCGGCACCCGCGGCGCAGGCGCCGGTTGCTCCTGCCTCGCCGCCCGCCTCAATGCCCGCCGCCCGCCGCTTGGGCGCCGAGGCGGGAATCGATCTCTCCACGGTAACCGGCACCGGCCGCGGCGGCGTGGTCAGCAAGCCCGATGTGATCGCCGCAATGTCTGCTCCAGCGGCACCAGCAGCCCCAGCGCCCGCCGTTCAACCGCCGTCCGCCGTCCCAGCCGCCGTCCGCCGTCCGCCGTCTGCCGTCCAAGCTCGCGAGTCCCGCGAGAAAATGTCGACCCGCAGAAAGCGTATCGCCGAAAATCTCCTTCAAGCGCAACACAACACCGCTCATCTCACGACCTTCAACGAAATCGACATGAGCGCGATCGTCGCGCTCCGCGAACGGATGAAGGAGAAGGTCGAGAAAGAGCATGGCGTCAAGCTCAGCTTCATGCCGTTCTTCGCGAAGGCCGCGATCATGGCGCTGAAGGCGTTCCCGGTCGTGAACGCGCAGATCGACGGCGATTCGCTCGTCTACAAAAATTATGTGAACCTCGGCATCGCCGTTGCGAGCGAAGCCGGACTAGTCGTTCCGAACGTGAAGGACGCCGATTCGCTCGGCATCCTCGGGCTTTCGCAGGAGATCGCGGCCATCGCCAAGCGCGCGCGCGACGGCAAACTCACGATGGAGGATCTCACTGCTGGAACGTTCACGATCACGAATGGCGGCGTGTTCGGCTCACTGATCTCGACGCCGATCATCAACTATCCGCAGAGCGGAATTCTCGGCCTGCACAAAACGCAGGACCGTCCGATCGCGGTGAACGGTCAGGTCGTGATCAGGCCGATGATGTACGTCGCGCTCTCGTACGATCACCGGATTATCGACGGGCAGCAGGCCGTGCTCTTCCTGGTGCGCGTGAAAGAGCTGATGGAAGATCCGGCTTCGATGCTGATCGACTGATTGCGCTGTTGCGCCCGGCCGGAGCGCAGGCAAAGGCAAGCAGAGGTGGGCGCACGACCTCGACGAAAAAGCGCGACGAAGACACCCGGCGGCAAAGGTCCGGTGAAGAAGCGCAAGGTTGGAA
>DASYSH010000344.1:0-3938 GCA_036003525.1 Gemmatimonadaceae bacterium
CGCGCGCCGCCCTCGTTGAGCGTCACGCCGGCGGCGCTTTATTGCCGCCGCGGAGATCGCTCAGATGCAGCTTCATCCGCGTGAGATACCAGCCGCCGAAAATAGTGATCGGCACGAACGAGAGGATGTGAAATCCGAGCACCCATCCGACCGCCGCCGCGTTTCCGATTCCATAAACCGCGAGCCCGGCTTTGCCGAAAAATTCAAACGGCCCGAAAAATCCCGGCGTTGACGGAATCGCGACACCGATCGCGATCAGCGCTTGAATGAGCAGGCCGGCCGAAAAAGGCGCGGCGATGTGCATCGCCTGAAAGCCGAGCCAGAATGCGAATGCATTGCACAGCCAGTGCAAAACCGTCCAGAAGAAAACTTCCGCGAGCAGTTTCGGGCTGCGCAGCACATGCAATCCCGACACGAATCCCTCGAGCATGCCGCGCACTTTCGGCTCGAACTTCGGCGCGACGCGTCGCATGACGGCGTCGGATATCGCGAACATGCGGTCCGGCGCGAGAACGAACAGCAGCAATCCCCCGAGCACGATCCCGAGCGCGAGCACCGTCGGCTTCAGGTAGTACGCGAGCGTGTGATCGCCGATCGGCTGCTGCGATGGAAATGCAGGGTCGAGTGTCGCGACGAGCATCAGCAGGAGCACCACCGCCGCGTCGAACAGCCGGTCGATCGTGACCGACGCAAATGCCGCGGTGAACTTCACATGTGATTCGGATCGTGACAGCGCGAACGGCCGCGCAAACTCACCCGAGCGCATGCCGACGACGTTCGTCGACATCATCCCGATCGCCGTCGCTTCCCAAAGGGGGCCGAGCGGCAGCCGGCCGTACACGGGCGCAAGCAGCGCCTGCCAGCGACGCGCGCGCAGCGGGAAAATCGCGAAGCCGAAAAACATGCTCGCAATCCACAGCGGGATGCTCGACTTCGAAACGACGTCCCACACGGCTGCAACGCTTGTGCCCTTCGTCGTCCACCAGAGGAGCAGCGCGCTCAGCAGAATTCCGAGCGTGGTGCGGACGCCGTTTTTCATGCGGCGTCAGTCGGCTTCAGCGAGCTCGAGCAGGTCGTAGAGTTCCGCGAGTTCGTCGGCGTTCGGCGTCGAGCCTGACGTGCGGAACGACTGACCGAGCTGCGCGGCGCGGCGCAAAGCGGCGCGGCCACGATACAACAGATCCTGAATCGGCACGACGCCGTCGTCCTCGAGCTCTGTTGGCGCAGACAGCGGTGTTTCGCCTAACGATGCGAGTCCGCTGATGCCGGCGCCGAGCATGTCGTGCAGCGCGCCACCGGACGGCGCGGCGGCGAGCGGTGTTGCCGCAGCCACCGCCGGCGTGGCGATCGGCGTCGCCGCGCGCGGAGGAGTCTTCGCTGCGACCGGCGTCGCGACGGCCGGTATCGGACTGATCGGTGTCGACGACCGCATCGGCGTGGCGCGGCGGACGATGTCCGCGATCTTCGGCGCGAGCGGCTCATCGACGCGCGATGCGAGCAGCGCCGCCGCTTCATCGAGTCCCGTCAGCGCGAGCGAGTCGAGTGCCGCGGCGCCTTCCACGAGTGTCCCCAGCGAACCCGCGACGACAGTCTCGCCGAAACTCGCCGCCGAACGTGCGAGCGCCTTCACCGCGGCGCGCAGTTCATGTCCGAGCCGCTGGCGCGTGGGCGCATCCGCCGCGCGCCGCGCGTCGCCGACCAAACGCCGCAGATGCTCGGCCTGGCTCACGACTTCGAGCTTGAACCGCTGCGCCGGAGTAGTCGGTGGATTTGGCTCGGCGTGGATCACGTTGTCGCCCGCGCCATCGGGGAAGAGCGTATGTATCGGCACGACTTGATCGTCGTCGCCGGTGCCTTCGATCAACCCCTGCGCAGCGATCGTGAATTGGAACACCGCGTCGGTGCCCGCATCGGGACGGCCGCCGGCCTGAATCGCGTCTGATCCCTCGCGCAGCACGACCGCCGCGGCGCGGAAAAGCTCGCGCAGCGCATCGGTCGCTTTCTTCGAGCCGATTTCAAGCCCTTTCGCGGCGTCGTCGACTGCGGCGACGACTTCGGCGAGCGGCGGCAGGTCGAGCAGGGCCGCGACGCCGCGCAGCGCGCGAATCCGCGCGAGCGTGTCGGCAAAAGTCGCCGGCGCGCCCGGGTTGTCGGCGAAGTTCTGAAGTCCCGCGGCAACATCGGCGGTCTGGATCGCCAGAAACGCGGCGCTGCCCGCGGCTGCGGGCGCTGCCGGACGCGCGACGGCCGGAGCGAGCGAATTCAGTTCCGTCGTGCGCGCCGCCGCGCGCGCGTCTTCGGCGGGACCCCAGGCGCGCACACCACGAATCAAAATCTTGAGATCGTCGACGGCGGCGATGATCGCGCCGCGCAGTTGCGGCGTCCACTGAACCGATCCGGCGCGCAGCCCCTTGATGACTCGTTCGAGGGCGTTCGCGACATCGGTGATGCCGGGAATTTTCGCCATCGTCGCGCTGCCGCGAAGCGCGCGCGCATTTCGCGCGAACGCATCGAGATCGGGCGCGCCCGAAGCCGCGCGCGCGAGGAGCACGTCGAGCTGCTCCACGCACTCACTGCCTTCGAGGACAAAAAAGTCCAGCAAACCGGTGCTCATCTGAAGTCAAACACTAAGGATTGGCGGAAAGGGGGGCAACTTTAGAGACGATTTGCTGGCATGGAGGGACACGCGCCATTAGCGGACCGAAGACCGAAGTCCGAAGTCCGAAACCGCGAGAGCAGTTTCGGTCGTCGGTCCTCGGTCTTCGGTCCTAACGCGCCGCATCCATCGCCTTTCGCATTGCGCGAACTGAATTCGCCAGCCCTTCGAACACCGCGTTCGACACGATCGAATGCCCGATGTTCAGCTCTTCGATTTCCGGTATCGCAGCGACCAGGCCGACATTTTTTACCGTCAGGCCGTGGCCGGCGTGCACCGCGAGGTGGAGCGCGGACGCTTGTCGCGCGCCGTCACGCAGCGCGTTGATGGTGCGCGGATCATCCGGGTGATGGGCGTACGTGCCGGTGTGCAATTCGATCGCGTCCGCCCCGAGCCACGCGGAGCGTTCGACGATCATCGGAACCGGATCGATGAAGACGCTCGTGCGAATCCCGGCGGTCTTCAGGCGCTTGATCGCGGCCGCGAGCATCTCCGGCTCCCGCGTGACATCGAGCCCGCCTTCGGTAGTGATCTCTTCGCGTTTTTCCGGCACGAGCGTCACCTGGTGCGGTTTCAAACGCTCGGCGATGCCGAGCATTTCTTCGGTGCACGCCATCTCGAGATTGAACGGTTTTTGCAGCACGCGCATCATCGCATCGACATCGGCATCCTGAATGTGCCGGCGATCTTCGCGCAGATGCGCGGTGATGCCGTCGGCGCCGGCTTCTTCGCACAGCCGCGCCGCCGCGACGGGATCTGGCTCGTTCGCCTTCCGCGCCTGACGAAGCGTCGCGACATGATCGATGTTGATGCAGAGACGGAGAAACATGATTCAGGAATCTATAATGTTGGCATGAGCTTGCTGGCTTTCACGTGCCCCATTAGGTTCGCGTCATCCACCGAAATGGAGCCGAGAGTGAAGCGAACCGCCTTGTTGCTCATGCTCGTTGCAGCCGCCTCCGGGTGCAAAACGGTGGTCGTTAAAGAGCGCGACACGACCCAGACCGGCGGCAAAACTCCCCGCGAGGCGGTCGACCGGTTCCTCGCCGGATCGCGCGCGCAGGATCTTCAGGCGATTGGCGCCGTGTTCGGCAACGATCAGGGGCCACTGCGGGATCATGCGGACCGCGCGACGATCGAGCGCCAGCTTCTCATCCAATTGCAGTGCACCCGTCATGACAAAGCGACGGTGTCGGAGCCGGCGCGCGGCGAGGGCGGAAGCCAGATCTTCGTCGTCGACATGGTGCAGGGCCCAAACTCCGCCAGCGTAAAGTTCACCACC
>DASYSH010000345.1:0-5734 GCA_036003525.1 Gemmatimonadaceae bacterium
CCGGCACCGCGTGACGGGTGCCGGCTGGCGCAGTGCGCGAGATATCATGCCCTCGTCGACTACGGACCGGGGACGAAGCGGATCGGTGCCGACGGAAACTGCTTGACGATCGACTGCACCGCGCCACGCAGATCTTTCTGAAATTCGACGGGGTCGTTGGAACTCGTCGCCTGGCCGCGCCCACGCCACACCAGATCGCGCGTCTTTGCATCGATGACATCGACGATGACCGTTCCCTCCGCGTACGGAACGGCGCTCATATAGCCAGGGGCGGGATACCCTTCGCTCCATCTGCCTCGATATCCGTAGTTCCACATCGTCACGTCGAGACGTTCCCGCGAACTCGCATAGTACGCGACTTCGAAATCCGCTCCCGTGGAGTCGAGCATGTATCCGCGCGAGATGAACGCATCGGCCACTGTTGCGCTCAGGGCGCGATTGGTGATCGAGTTGACCAGCATCGGATCGTCCGGCAGCCGGCGGCCGTCCGCGCGGGCGGGCGGCGTGAGAATCGCGAACCGGCGATATCCGGCGAAATTCGCTGACGGCGCGACGGAGACTGTCACGCGGATGTTCGAGCCGCACGCGATCGCGGCAAACGCAAATGCGGCGGCGGTGGCGATGAAAAGTCTGTTCTTCATGGTGGATCCTCCTGTCACAGATGGCATGTGCGGTTCCATCTCAAACGTGCGCGGGAAGATCCGCGGGTCTGTCGGGTTCGGCCTGACAAATCCAAGTCAATCCCCGACAGACCCATGACCCTCCGGCGCGCACCGTTCACACCATGCAACTCTCCGAGTTCGAGGCGGCCGGCCGGATCGCGATTGCAATGCTTATCGGCGCAATCGTCGGCTTGGAACGGGAATGGTCGAAACAGACGCGAGGACCAAACGACCGGTTCGCGGGACTGCGCACGTTTCTCATGCTCGGTCTTTGCGGCGGCGTCGGTGGCGTACTGGTCGGCGCATCGAGCGCCGCCGCCGGCGCGGTGATCATCGCCGGTGGCGTCGGCCTCACCATCTCGGCCTACGTCGTTGCGACGTCGCGTCCCGGCGCCGTCGTTACGGCGACGACCGAAACGGCGGCCATTGTGGTGATCGGACTCGGCGCACTGGCGGGAATCGGATGGCCGGTGCTCGCGGCAAGCGCTGGATCGATCGTCGTGCTTGCGCTGAGCGAGAAGACGCGGCTTCACTGGCTCGTCGGACGCGTGAGCGAGGCGGAGTTGCACGCCACACTCCAGTTCGCGGTTCTTGCGCTCGTCGTGCTGCCGCTGCTTCCCGACGGACCCTTCGGAGGAGCGCTCGATATCCGGCCGCGGGTGGTATGGTTGATCGCGCTCACATTTTCCGGCTTGAGCTTCGCCGCGTATTTGTTTCGCGCCTCGCTCGGTTCGCAGGCCGGCTACATCGTGACGGGACTCGCGGGCGGACTCGTGTCATCGACGTTGGTGACGCTCGAGTTTTCACGCCGAAGCCGGGCGGAGCGCAACGATGCCGGCGCGCTTGCGTACGGTGTGATCGGCGCCTGCACCGTGCTCATGCCTCGCGTGATCGCGCTGAGCGCGGTGCTCAGCACGGCGGTTGCGCTCCGGCTCGCGCAGCTGCTATGGGCCCCCGCAATCGTCGGCGCGGCAGCGACGATGCTCGGATGGCGGTACCGCAAGCCGCGAAGCGACCACGACAGTCCCGTTGAACTGCGCAATCCGCTGAGATTCGGCGCGGCAATGCGGATGGCCCTCGCGTTCCAGGTCGCGATCAGCATGATCGCATACGTGCAGGGTCACTGGGGAATCACCGGCGTCTTCGCGACCGCGAGCGTGCTCGGCCTCACCGACGTCGACGCGCTCACGATGTCGATGAGCCGTCTCGATGCCGGACTGACGGCCGAAGTTGCAGCGACGGCCATCGTGGTCGGAATTCTCGTGAATACCGTGATGAAACTCGGTCTCAGCGTCGTCTTCGGCAGCAGCGAGTACCGCCGGATCGTGGTGTACGGATTGACCGGCCTCGGAGTCGCGACTGCGGTCGCCCTCATCGTATGACGGCTCCCGCGGCGACCACTCACGCAGGTGTGACGGCCGGAATGAGCGTGCGCATTCTGGAGTCGATCGGGCGCACCGCGCGCTCGAAGCTCGAAACGATCGGTTCGATCGCGAGATTTCTCGGCGAAACAGCGCGCGCATTCGCCGACGTACGCACGTGGCGCCCCGAAGTCATCGGCCAGGCGCGTTCGCTCGGCGTCGGGTCGCTGCCGATCGGTCTCTTCATCGCCGCGTTCACCGGCATCGTGCTCGCGCTGCTCGCGAGCTATTCGTTCAGCGGCGCGGTGCCGATGTATTTCGTCGGCACGCTGGTTTCAAAAACGGTGCTGCTCGAGCTCGCGCCTGTGCTCACCGGCCTCGCCCTCGCCGGCCGCGTGGGAGCGAACATCGCGGCCGAACTCGGCACCATGCGGGTAACGGAGCAGATCGACGCGCTTGAAACACTCGGCTACGATCCCATGGCGTATCTCGTGGTGCCGCGCGTGATCGCGGGCACGCTGATGTTTCCGGTCGTCGTCGGTGCGGCGATGATCATGGGGATCGCGTGCGGATGGATGGCGTCCGCTTTGTTGCTGAACGTTTCGAGCGCCGAGTTCGTGAAGGGCCTTCGCCTCTTTTTTCTGGTGTTCGACGTGCGGTATGGTCTGGTGAAATCGGCGAGCTTCGGTTTTGCGGTCACGCTGGTTGGCGCGCGGCGCGGGCTGCGCGCGAAAGGCGGCGCCGTCGGCGTCGGTGAAGCCGCGACGTCCGCGGTTGTTTATTCGGCTGTCTTGATTCTCGTGCTCGATGCGTTCTGGGCCATTACATGGCTGCTGGGACGGGATGTGACGGCATCATGAACAGACGGATGAATGACGCGACAGTCGGGATCGCGGTGATTCTCGTAACAACGGCGCTGCTCGCCTCGCTCGCATGGGTGAAGCAGGCGGACTTCGGTCACCGCCGCCGCGATGTGGTCGCACGGGTGCGCGATGTGGGCAACACACGCGTCGGCAACGCCGTCGTGATTCGCGGAGTCGTTGCGGGAAGCGTTCAGACGATCGAGCTTGCGCCGAACGGATGGGTGCGCATCCACATGAAGCTCGACCGGACTGTCGACCTTCCGTCGGATCCGGTCGTGCTTCTGAACGAATCGAGTCTTTTTGGCGAATGGCAGGCTTCGATCGAAGAGCGTAACGCGCTGCCGACGGACATCACGGTGCGCAAGGCGATCGCCGAAGCGACGGGCGAGCGGGGCGTGCTCCCCGGTGCGTCGTTTCCGGGAATCGGAAAACTCACCGAGGTCGCCGGACAAATCGCGGGTGATGTGGCGAACGTTGCAAGTCGTGTGCAGACAGCGTTCGACGATCAGGCCGCGACCGAGCTGCGCGCGTCAATAAAAAATGTTTCGGACCTCTCGGCGACGCTCTCCGGAACGGTGCGGGCGCACGCGAGCGATCTCGACACCGTGGCGGCTCAGCTGCGTTCGGCGATGGCGGCGATCAACGCCACCGCTGCGACCGTGCAGCAGATCGCCGGACGGATCGATACGTCGTCGCGGTCCGGCGATCTCAAGAACATCGTCGACAATGTCGCGGCGGCGTCCACGGACCTTCGGCGCGCGACGGCCCAGGTGAACGACCTCGCTGGACGCTTTGCCAAGTCGCAGGGGCGGCTCGACACATTTCTCGCGAACGGCGATTCGATTCTCGTGAAGGTGAACAGCGGGCAGGGGTCGCTCGGGCTGTTCGTGAACGATCCGTCGCTCTATCGGCGGAGCGATTCGCTGCTGGTCGTGCTGCGCTCGCTCATCGTCGATCTCAAAGCCAACCCGGGCAAATACATCCGGCTGCACATATTCTAGAAATCACTGCGTCGTGGTGTTCGCGGTATGCGCAGCACCCGTCTCCGATATCGCGCGCGCGATCACGAGCACGGTGCCGGCGAACAGCAGGGTGTCGAAAACGAAGTTGATCCCGGTGATCTGCCTGGAGAGATCCGGCGCCATGACCCACTGCGGCACATAGAGCAACGCGGTGAGAAGCGTCACGAACAATCCACAGCGCGCGGCCGCGCCGCTCGCAATTTTTCGAAAGAGCATGGCAAAGCCGAATCCGATGAACAGCAGTCCGGTCGCGTACGCAATCAGCGCCGGCTGGGGAACCCACGCCTGTGTGGCCACCATGCTCGGCACGCCGGGAGCGAAACGAGGGAAGAGCGCGTTCTCGATGCCATAGAAGATCAGAACTGCGGCGGTCCAGATTCTCGCGATCATGGTGATCGCGGCCGCCCGGCGCGGATTGTCGTTTCGCGTCGCAATCGCGAACAACGCAAGCGCGCCGATCGAGAATGTGGCCTGACGCGCGACGAGACTCCAGAATATTCGAACCTCGGGGCGCTTGAGGGCGGCGGGCAGATCCATGAACAGAACAAAAAGCGCGAACATGACGGCAAGGCCGAGTGCCGACCAGCGGATATATCGCCTGGCGACGAAACTCACGGCCGCGGCGAGATGCGCCACGCCGACGAAGTACGCGATGAACAACGGCGCCGGCAGCCACTTCGGTACGAGTGCGGCGAGCGCCGGGCCGGCGCTAAAATGTTCACCGGCAAACGCGGCAATCGATGCTGCGACGAATACCGGCCCGAGCGCGGTGAGTCCGAAGGCGCCATCGCGCGAACTCGACTGAAAATCGCGGCGGTAGGTAAAGACTCCGACGAGAAGTATCGAAATGCCGAGTATGCCCGGCCAGAACGCGGCTGGATAAATCACGGCAGAGACAGATTTCGGATGATCCTCCAGCGCCCCGCGGAATCGGCCGCCCACACCGTCACATAGCGTCCCTTGAAGTCGGTCGGCTTCGCGCCATCGCGCGCGAGCTGCAGCGAGGCGTGGCCCCATTCATAAATAAGATTTCCGACCGCCGTGATTCCATCCTGCTTGATCGAGCCGCCGATCGCATGGCCGCCAGACGCGAAGCGATCGCGCATGAGTTTTTCGATCGCCGGCCTGCCCCGCACCGACTCGCCGGTCGACGTCACGAACACGGCATCGTCGGCATACGGTTCCGCGGTGGCCACCGCATCGGAGCGCTTCATCGCGGCGAGCCAGTCGGCATTTGCTTTCTCGATGGTGGTGCGCGCCGCCGGCGGAATTTCCTGGGCGGCAGCGGTGGCGCATACAGCCGGGACCAGCATGAGACTCAGCGCGACAATTCGTGAACGGCTCATGGACTCTCCTTCACAATGCGGCCGTTGAGCGGTTGCAGCGGCCGAACGTCATGGGGATACAGCTTCGCGAATGCTCCGATCTGCGCAGCGGAGACTTCAACGGGCGCCTTCAGTACGATCCATGTGACACCTTCCGTGCACGGCGGCGCCGTTTGCGAACCGGCGTATGTGAAGTAGCCGAATTCGCGGGGAAGCAAACCGGCCGGATCGACATCGAGCCCGGCGATTTCGTGTTCCGGTCCCGGCGCCTGCGGCATGTGTTCCCAAAGCCGCGTCACGGTCGCGTTCGCGGCGCCCGCTTTAAGCAACACTACCACGCCCGCGACCTTTCCGTCACTCGATGCATGCATCAAGTGGGCGGCCATCGCATACGGCTTTCCGCGCACGTACTCTTCGCTCGGATGATGGAAGTGGAACTGCGTCAGCTCGTACCGGGTGTCGCCGACGATCAGGAAATTTCCGTTTCCCGGCGCATAGTTG